>CBFCYP010000067.1:0-16688 GCA_965602185.1 uncultured bacterium | reverse complement strand
TCCCGATCCTGCATACATTTGCCAGGACACGCGGCGAAGCTGCGCGCTCAAAATCGGTATAGATAAAGGCATTTTTATCCGGGGAAGATCTCTTTCGAGTTTCGCCGTCAGCATTTTCTCTCCGGTCAATCCTGACTTAAAATATCCATAAAGCCCGCCCCCGCCCGGCATAAATAATCTGCCCTTATTCTTCCATTCGTCAGGCAGGGTGCCTTTACTTCTATACAGAGGCGAATTCCAGATCTCCATCGGATCCGCCGACGATAAAAGGAATTTTCTTTCGAACGGTACGTCGCCATCGGACATTCCGATTTTTAGTCTTAGTCTCGTATTATTGCCGAATACATCCAACAGCTCGAAATCGCATTTCGCAAAAACGCGCGAAAAATCATAGTCGCTTCCCCGGAGCGAGGCCTCAACGGAGGCGCCGTAAGTAAGCATAGTAAACCTGAATCTGTTTATCTTATTAAAGCCGGCCTCGATCGTGTTAATATTTCCGTCGGACCAGTTATTTCCGTAAATATACTCCGGATCGAAAACGTAATACCTTCTCACAGTCAGATCTACGTCATAGTCGTCTTTTACAAAATATAATCCGGACTCCTGACCCCCCCGCCCTTCTATTTCAAGAGACCTTATATAGAAATTCAGATCGGGGCTGACGCCGAATAACGGATTGTTATAACCCGCTATATAATTTAGCGTTCCGTTGTTCAACCCCGCCCAGCCCTCCAGTTCAATATTTTTAGTCACTCCCAGATATGAACCGTCAAGCCTGTAACCGAATTTAACGCCGTCAATAGAATTATACCATAAAAGCGGGCGGTGCGCTATGGTATAGGATTCTATATAATGCTCGATATAATTTTCCTCGTATATGAATTTCGGGACCATAAACTGCCATTGAACATCCGGGACGCCGGTCGAGTTGTTCAGCATGTTTATATCCGGTAAACGACGGTCGGGATTGATAATGACCTTCCTCGGTTTGGCCCTTAAAAATACAGTCGTATCGTAACGGATTTGCCCGTCCTGCCATACATCATGAGAAATGTAAATCGTATCGGAAACATCTCTGCCATAGTACAATACGACGTCAAGGGGGGATATACAGCGCTCCTTTTTAATGATTGAAAAAGTAGTATTAAAACCCCGTTTTCCCCCGATGTAGGCATCCTCGCTTTTTACAAAATCCAAAGCATAATCGAGCCGCCAGGTGGTGAAAAACCATTGCCTGAAAAACCAATCCAGGCTCGATCCATGCACCTCCTCGGCCATTCTCTGAACGTCCGAGAGATATGGATGCATGAACGTCCATTTTTCAAACATTTTATCTATAAATATTTCGAATTTCTCATCGCCCATAACGTATTGTAGCATGAAGAAAATCGACTCCGCCTTTTCATAAGAAGCGTTATAATAGCGCCCGCTGTCTTTAAATAGATTTGCCGGCGTCGTCATTGGATCTTCATCTTTTCGAATCGCCCTCCTGATATATCTTTTCTGAGCGTCGTTTCTTACGTCGCCGTTGGGCAAAAGCTTTTTTTGCCATCCATGCTTATAGATAAAATTGTTGTGTCGCCTCCCATAAAAATGTTCAATATAACTGATATCCGAAAACGACGTTAATCCTTCATCAAGACAACTCTGCTCGGTCTCGTTAAATCCCAATATTCCGTAGAACCAGGCGTGTCCGACCTCATGAGAGATCAATGATTCGAAATGCAGGTGTTGCTCGCCGCGAGATCCCGACTTTTGCCAGACCATGGTCAGCTGCGGATATTCCATTCCGCCGCCTGTCAAAGATGATACAATGGAATATTGTTTGTACGGATAAGGTATATGCTTTTCGGAGAAATACTCAATCGCTCTGCGCGTATATTCGGCCACCCTTCTCTGCCAGTATTTTTTGTTGGATATTTTATAATAGGCTTTAATTGTTACATCATTGTATTTACACAAATCAAGAATAAATTCCGGATCGGCGCAAAAAGCGAAATCATGAACATTCTGGGCTTTCAATTTCCACGAATTCAACTTTATTCCTGAAGATACAGTATCGGCGACCGTTTCTTCATTATCCTCAATTTCATAATCATCATTATCGGTTTCATCGGGGGGGTATTCCTCTTCTATATCATTAATCTGTGGTTCGGAACCTGCTGAATCAGGAATCCCGTTATTTTTCATTCCGAACCCGCTTAATACGTCAACCAATATCGTATCCCCCTCGAGTTCGGGCAACTTTGACCCATAGATCTCCTCCGCGTTGAGAAGCTCCCCCATATGCGCCACTATATATTCCGAGGGTATTGTCAACTCGACGTAAAAATCGGCATATTCCGCGAAAAACTCATAATCAAGATACTGATGAATATGCCAGCCGTATCTGTCATACACGACCGGTTTCGGGTACCATTGGCCCACGTCAAAATGTTTCCCGGAGTGCGCCGTCCTCGAGCCGCGCGCGGGAATCTGGCTGATAAACTCAATATAAAATGTTACCGTTCCGCCGGGCGCAAGCGGTTCGGTTAACGGCAATTTCATTATGGTATTATCGATTACATAATTATTTATATCTAAGCCATCGATTTTCAACATATCTATTTTAACAAATCCCATTCTCCCTTTGGCTAAATTAGCGATACTGTAATCCCCGGCCCTCCTTCGCTCCAGGTCGAGGTAACTTCCCGGTTGAAAGGCGTTGTAAAACAGATGAAAAAAGATTTCGGTGAGAGTATCCGGGGAATTATTCTTATAAACAATCGTCTCCATGCCGGCCAGTTTTGCGGTGCCCGGATCGAGATCCACTTTTATGCTGTAATCGACTTCCTGTTGAAAATAATCCAAGGCGGCGTTTGCATTATAAATACATATACAGGTTAGAAATAATATAGAGATTCTTATCGGAAAATTATCAAAGCCAAACATCCTAAAATTGTTTCTTGAATATCTTTTCATCATCCTCGGAGAAGGGGAGAAACTTGCCCCTGGCGGTGGCGATTTTCCTGCCGTCATTATCCAGAAGCGCGCATTTCGCCTTAATCAATCGTTCGGTAATATTTTCGAATTCCGCCGTTACATATATTTTTTCATTCGCTTTCGCGTAGCCGTGATATCTAATGGTAATTTCCGCAGTGATGGCTCTTAAGCCGGAGGCCCGGATCAAATGCATCATCGCTTCATCGGCCAGGGAAAACACTATCCCGCCGTGCACAATATCATCGAAACCGCATAATTCCGAATCCGGGACGAACTCGGTTTCGACCCTTTTACCGTCGTAATAATAGGGAATTTTTAATCCTCGCGGGTTATCCGAACCGCAAACAAAACAGTATCGGGCCTGAAGCTTCCGGGGTGAGGAATCCTGGGTTTTATCAAACACGCTTTATCCGGCTATTGTTTTTCCAATTATATCCGGCGGATATCGATATATCTTATGATGGCGTCCGATACGACCGACGCTTTGCGATCCGCGTCTTGAAAATTTTCCGACCTGAATCCGCCGGGAAATCTATAAAATCCCTCTATTTCTTCCAGTCTTTTAATATCCGGATCATCCATAAGCAGCTCCAGGCCGAAATCCCGCGGGAGCGACAAAATGAGTCTTTCGCTTCTGCCATTTATCTCGATAATGGCATCGTTAATATTATCTCCAAAACGGATTTTTGACTCTTTCGCTTTCAATAATAGAGTCAATTCCATCAGTCTGAATTCGGAAAAATCGAACTCGGGATAATCGCTTTCGGTTTCAATTTCCGCGAAAAGCCAGGCGTCATCGAATATTTTGATATCGTTATGGATATCGCGTATTTTAAGGCTGAAAATCGAGCGGTTCCTGCTTTCCCGGTTACTGTATTTTAAATACGCTACGGATCCTTCTTTCCGGTGTGATATTATCGGACTTACCTTATAATAATTCGTATTAACCGAGAAGATTCTCGTTGGCGAGGGGCTTAAATCCATTTCCGAATCGCCCACATCCATTTTTAATCTTATGGTATCCACATCCGATTCTATGTAAATCTCCTCCGTAAAATGCTTTTCGCCTTCATAGTTCCAGCTCCATTCTTTCCAGAATTCGCTGAAACTCCATGAATATCCTCCGGCATAAACTGCCGCGAAAATAAAAGCGGCGGCTATCAAAAACGGTGAAAGAAGCGCCAGAAAATATAATCTGGTTTTCCTGAAAATCAGCTCGACTCCTATGGCGATAAGGATAACCGGCCAGAGCGAAAACAGCGCCGGAAATACGAGGCTGTCCAGAACGCCGAAATTAATCGCCAGGAACAACAGCCCGATGCCGATCCAGATGATGCCCCATCTTATGGAACTAACTTTCATCTTTTTTGTTTTCCGCGCCTTTCTTCAAAACCAGAATACCGATAACGATCAGTATGGCTGGCCATAACTTACCTAGTGAGAAAAAGATAACCGGAAAGAAGTTATCGAGGAGAAACAGCGCGCCCAGCACGATTAATCCCGCCCCGATAAATAATATGCCGTTTTTCCTTTCGGTTTTGCCTTCTTCGGATTCTACAGGAATCGTCTTAACGCTTGCGCCTTCCGCGAGGCTTTCATCCAACGGTTTTTGAGGTATGACGATCCAGAATATCAAATAAGCCAGAAGCCCGGCGCCATGCGCGGTCAGGGCGAGTATCACGGCGGCGATACGCACTATAATAGCGTCAACCTTAAAATATTCCGCCAGGCCGCCGCAGACTCCGGCTATCATGCTGTCGGTTCTCGAACGGTAAAGTTTTCTATCCATAATATGCTCCTGTTTTTTCTATAATACGACAAATGAAAAACAATGTTACCCCAAAAACTCTAACTTTCTTTGTTCCTTCTTATAGGCCTCAGGATGAAGAATAAAATAATTGCTATTACGAGCACCGATACGGCGACATTATACCAACGCCACTGCCTGGACACGATTTCGATGGTGTAATCGCGGGCGAAAAAATCCATCCTGTTAAACGACCAAGCCAAAACGCCGTTAATCGCCGTATCGGCATTCGAACTTATCAAACATCCGGGAGCGATAACTTCAACTCTGAAATTGTGTACGTCTATATCATCCAATGCGAAACTCCCGAACAACCCGGGATGATCGCTGAACAGAGTATCCCACGCGGCATCGTAGACATCATGAATCAGCCTGTCGAGCGAATCGGGGTTTTGCTTGACTCCCGCGAATCCGGCAAGGCTGTCGGAAACAATAGAGATCCGATCATCATAAATCACGGCTATGGTATCCAGCTGAGAAGGATCGACCAGAATTTTTCTGAAAAGATCGAGCCCGGCTGTCGTTTCAATCAGGTTCAGCAGTTCATGGGCCCGGTCATAATCACGGATTCCGCTCAGGGCATCTTGGCTCATGATAAATTCCGACGCCTTCGACAATTGTGATCGGATCGTCGGAAAGTATTTAGCCGTATCGACCGGATCCGAGAATGTTTCGGTGTAAATTATATCTTTATAAACCCATCTGTTTTCCATGGTTATTAAGACGCTATTAATAGCGGTCGACCCTTCCTCAGATTTATGGAAATAATCCGATACCGGCATGTTCTCAGAGGTTATATTTCCTTCCCAGGAAACAGCTAAGACGCTATCTCCATATCCGCGGGAAATTTCAAACAAACTCTCATCGGGAACAACATAATTATCGTCATAGAATCGCATCAATTTCAACGAATCTTCGCTGATATCTCTTTCCCCTGAAATCCGAATCTCCAGACTGCCCTTCCTGCTAAAGGTACCGTCATCGCCTATATCGGAATAAGCCTGAAACGATACTTCATGCTTCACACAGGATAAAAAACCAATCGAAAAACAGGCCGAAAGCAACGCCAATACTTTAATCCTGATCATCATCCTCCGCCTTTCCAGTCATGGGAACGAATCTAACCGGCACATTTCTCTCTCGCTCAAATTTATCGCCAATCCTGGTATAAACCTCCAGGTACTGCATATATTCGCCTACAGGTATAACCAGCCTGGCTCCCTCCTTAAGCTGGTCGAGAAGCGGTTGAGGCACCCTTTCGGGCGCCGCCGTAACTATTACGCCGTCAAAGGGGGCGGCCTCGGGCCAGCCCATATATCCGTCACCGCACTTCGTAATGACATTATCGTATTTAAGGGATTTCAAAGTCGAGTCGGCTCGTTCCTGAAGCTCGCATATTATCTCGATGCTGTAAACGGTATCGACAATCTCCGCCAGCACCGCCGCCTGATATCCCGATCCAGTGCCGATTTCCAGGACCCGATCTCCTTTTTGCGGTTCCAGCAGTTCCGTCATCAGGGCTACTATATACGGCTGGCTGATGGTTTGTCCTTTCCCGATGGGAAGCGGGCCGTCATCATAGGCACGATATCTTTTATCTTCGGGAACAAACAGATGGCGGGGCACATTCATCATAGCCCCGATTACCCGGCTGTCTTTTATTCCGCGCGTCATAATCTGGCGTTCCACCATATTGACGCGCATTTGTCGGTAGTCGGATTCCTTGGGAGGCTTAGAAAACAACATCAACACTGCCATTAAAATATCCACAAACACACATATATCTCCTGGCGGAAATTATATCGGAGTTATTGTCGGAGGTCAAGATACTTTTAAAAACTACGCCTTATCCTGAGAGAAACGGAATTCGAATCATATTCAAGCAGACCTTTTACACTTAAGTCAATAACATCGGTGCGTTTGGCCACCATATTATAATCAATTTCAAATCTAACTTTTTGCGGTAAACGTAGGGCCGTACCGACCCTGAAATAGTAATTATTATCTTTTCGCCCGAATCGATATATGTCGTCATATTTTATGGTCTGGTATTTTATCTGTCTGAATTTAAAAGAGGTTACGAACTCGGGTCTGTATTTTTTCAGAAAACTGCTATAATAACGGGCGCCAAATGTCAAATCCCAGGCATCGTAAGAAACATCCTTTATGTTCGGATCGGCAATATCCGCTCCTTTTGCCTCGGCCCTTTCCAGGCCATAGTATCCCCAGAACTTAATCCATTTCTTCGCCGTCCAGATACCGTCAAATCTTAATCCGTTTATGGAGAGATCCCGTTCACTGAATTCCTCAGTAAATCTTTTGTTCTGATATCGGTAGGAGATATCTCCCTTCAGAGACGGCTTGAGATTCATTCCGTATTCAAATTTCAGATAATGTTTTAAAAAATTGGCCTCCAGGTATATGCCGGTACCGCTCTCATCCCTGTAAAACTGATTGCGGTAATAATAATCCGGAATAAACGAATACTCAGCCTCTATATAACCGGATCGAAACAGGTAATGCCGTCCGGTTAATCCGAGCCTGAAATATCTCCTGATATCGTTGCGAGCATAATAATAATATCTGAAATTCGGTTCCAGCCAGGCGGTATGCCTTCCCAACAGTCTTCCCTTTATTCTAGCCATAATTCTGGGAATGAAAATCCAATCGTCTTTGGAATCTATCGAGAATTTCGACTCGCTGGTACCGCCAGCATACAAATCCAGATCGTCATCGGAATAGTTGATTATGTTATCGTCATATCTAATCTCCAGCTGGGTGTTAAATATAACCATCTGGCTGAATTTCGACTTTTGCGGCCGTTTCTTTTTACTGGCGGCATCCGCCGAAACATAAGATGAAACCAACATCACGAGAATCAGCAAAAATATCGGTTTCGGTTTATTAAACAGGCTCAGCATCTTTATTTTATCTTCCCCAGGCTGTTCTCTTTCATTTTGAACCTGATGGCGATATTGGGGGCCGCGGAATTGACCTTTTTAAAAGTATAGGTGTGTTTTCCGGATGGTACGTTTAGAGTATATTTGTGCAGGGTAGACGGAATCAGGTCGGTGCGGTCGGAATAAACGGTCTTGGTCGATTTTTTCGCGATCCCCGTAAAGTTTTTTACGGTCTCCCCGTTTTCAAATACCCCCAGGGCGAATTTTGATTTCTCCTTTATGTTTTTATCAAAATTGGTCCTGCAATAAACAACCACCTCAGCCGGCCCTATGAGGCTCAATCTGACCCCGCCGTTCTTATCGACAAGATAGTATGTTATATCAGATTTTTTTGATTTCAGTTTGACCGTTTTATCAAATTCAGTCGGCTTGTAAGTCGCGAATTTCGGTTTCTTTTTTTTCTTTTCCTGATAAAATCTTAAATAAGATTTTTTTACATTTGAGGAAACAACTGTGACTTTATAGTTATGTTTTCCCTTTGGCACTCTAAAGAAAAGATCGCGGGCGAGACCAATATCCAGGCCTTTTGCATCGGTTTGAAGCTTTGATTTTTTGGAATTTGCCTTCCTGCCGGCCGCAAGCTTTTCGCCTTCCCAGACCTGAACCTCAAAATCCGCAGATTTGATTCCGCCTTCCAACCCGGGGCGGACTCTTATCTTAACCCTCGTGGGACCGGTTACCTTAAAATCGATAACCTGGCCCTGTTGCAGCGCGAAATATTTGTATTTTTTGCCGTCGGATTGCAGAAACTCATGCTTGCCCGCACCGTCGGGCCTGAATACCCTGTATTTTGTTTTTGCCGCTATCGCCGTGCCCAAAGCCAGCATCAAAATCGTCATGCAAAAAATAATTGATTTTCTCATGTCACATCTCCGGATCATCACTCCTGCGCGGAGAAAATAAGATTTTAGATTGTTTTTTAACATAGTATTTGACATCTATCCTTATGGCGGACCAGACCACCACAATCAAAATGATGGTGAAAATTATCGTCGATGAAATAGAATATTCATCCCTGAAAAATATCGGATCCTCGCCTACGACCGGCCGGGGAATAATATCCGATGGTAAACCATACTCCGTCGCGATTTCCGGCAGGCGCAAAAGATGTATTATAGGAATGTTTTTTTCGGCCATTAAATTCACTACTCCGCGGGCCGGGAAATTTCTTCGATAGAGATCGTAATTAACGCCGGATGGGATCAATCTTCCGTTTTGCGATGATCCCAACGACGCCAGACCGCCGCCAACATTTACGTAAGCCGCATACTGCCGACCTTTGCCGTGCTTATCGTAAATCTCCATTCGCCGCTCAATATTGCTTTTTAGAGATCCCTGCGATTCCAGTATATTCTCAAGATTGCCGCTAAAAATAAGCTCCACATTATTCTTTGTAATGTTTTCCAGCAATAATGTTCGACCCTGTACTGAAAGCCCTCTGCCGTTGTCGGTACCGCCTCCCAGCGACGCCGCGATTGAAAGATGAGAAGTTATGCTGTTTCCATACAGGGTTTTTTCCATGTCAAGCCAGGAGTAATCCGGATGATTCGATCCCCAGTTTGAAGCCCCCACAGAGGTGATTACCACCGGCATAATCCCCATCTCCTCGCAGGCCGAATACAGGGCAATATTGACCCCCGGAAACGATCCGGTCAAACCGACAGCTATTAAATCCCCTCTCATCAATCCGCACTCCTTGAACATCATGACCAGAACGGCGGCGAAATTCGGGTTGGTGGAAAGGAGCTTGCTTCTCAATTCCCCCCTGTCAGTCGTTACCAGCGTATATTGCTCACCAATGAGCCCGGTGCCGTTGGGATCGTTTTCATAATCGATCGGAATACCCATCTCGGTGATTCTATTTTTTATAGCTTCCTGCGCTCTCTGGGCCCGGTCCGACGCGCGAATTTTCAGATCCCAGTAGGGCGCCTGCTTGTGTTCGCGAGTCCCTTCGGCCAGGATGAATATCAGAATCGAAAACAGCGCCAGGAACAATAGAAGACGGTTTGAGGGATTTTGGGGCCGCGGTCTCATGCTATCAATGCACCGCCTGAAAATATAATAAGCAGAAGGCGCACGAAAATCGCCGCCACAATCATCGTCGTCAGCGTTTGTATTATCCCCTGTCTCTCCATCCAATTTGCGATTAAGCCCGGAATAATGAATCCGATAGCCTGAAATTCCAGGGATATTCCACCGGGAAGGCCGAAAATGAAAAACTCCCTGGAGAGCCATCCGTACAGAAATCCGATAATAATAATCATGACCGTCCTGCGCCGCCCGTAGATGAACATATAATTGGATAACAGCATAATCGTATAATAGGTTAACAGACTGACGGCAATCGTGCCGGCAATCCTCCAGGGATTGTGAATCATCAAAGCCATATACCCCGGCACCACCATTCCACCGGCCGCCAATCCCAGAGTTTCGGAAAAAACGAGGCTGACCAACAGCCCCAAACCGACTGATTGCATCATGAAGATCTCAGACAAGTTCTCTTCCCCGGTCTTTGAAATATTCGACAATCTTCTCTCCAAAACCGACGATATTCCCGATTCCAAAGATCAGCGCTTTCTCCGGCGTCAAACTGACCAAAGTGTTAAATATGACCTCCTGCGATCTTCCTCCCAGATCCTCTATCTTATTATGCGGCAGGCCGCTGGCAATCGCTTTCGCCACAAGGGGTCTGGTATATTCTCCGGCAATAACGTAATAGTCGGCATCGAGTTCCGATGCAATGAATTCTCCCAGTTGCTCGGCCCTTTGTATCCTGTCTCTTCGTGAATTAACCAGCACTATCAACGTCTCGCCGGTCTCATGATGAATTTTCAATAAGTCCCATATTTTAATTAAACTCTCCGGATCGTTGGCGGCAAAGGCGTTCACAAACTCAATAGATTTTCCCTGGACTATCAAATGATAGCGCCTGAGCACTCCGGGATCCGGCTCGATCTCATACATTCCCTGAAAAGCATCCTCTCTGGACACTCCGAAATGCTGACACACGGAAAGCGCCAGGGCAACATTTTCTTTCTGTTCCAGATATGAAAAACCGCGCATTTCTGAATCTGCAATGCCATTGTCATCTACCTGATGGATCTCAGTTTTCAAAATCGCCGCTCTATCGTTAAATATGTCATAATATTTCTTTTCGCTCGTAAAAAGATGACCCTCCCGGGGAATGGTGGAGGAGAGGGAATGCGCCACCTCAAACAACGTAGGCCCCATGGTATCCAGGTGATCCAGCCGAACATTGGTAATTATGCCGACATTTGATCGAATCAAATGCCTTTCAAGCAATTCCTGGAGGTGAGGTTGGATACCCATACATTCGGCCACAAAAAATTCCGGTTTCTGTTCTGCCGCCTTCCCCACGATTCTGATCTGTTCAATAATGTTCGGCTTCCCGATCCTTCGAACAGGCACCTCGTTGCCATTAACAAAAAGCATGCGGGGTTTAGTTCCGGTTGTTTTGGCAAACACCTTATGTCCTCCACGACGCAATCCTCCGGTTATCAGCCTCGTCACCGATGATTTGCCACGGGAGCCGTTGACATGAATCCTGATCGGCAACTGGTTCAAATGATATTGGTGACTGCGATACTCCCAGAAACCGTATATTGCCAGTATCAAAAAAAGAACAAAAACTACCCACATCGTTAACACAAACCTCGTCATTAAGTTGACAGTTGGCTATTATAGATATCTAATGATAAATTAGCAAGTTAAAAAGATAAAGAAGCAGTATTTACTTGGTTTGAATTAATTCCAGCTCAATAAGATAGCGACGGAATTCTTCGGTATTGCCCGAATCGGTCGGCATGCTGAGATATCCCCAGCTGCCCGAAGCGCCGTTTAAAAAATTATTAAAACCGTTCCCGGCAACCGAAAATTCAATTTTCCCGTTTAACGATCCGGCATCATCCTTTTTATTATTTAACTCAGATAGTATCCCGGCAGCGATCATCGATGAACTCAGACGGTAGTCCTTATTTATGTTAGCAAATTCGGTTTTTGCCGGCTCGCGTGAGAAATCGGTCAAATCGCTTAAGAGTAACTCGGGTTTCTCGGTGACAATTTCGTCATTAAAATAATCCAGGACCTCGGTTTCCGCCACGAGCGCATCAGCAGATTCTTCCGCTCGTCCGCTCTCAACCAAGACAAGCTCCGTTGCCTGCCGGTCAGAACTCACCGGTTCCGTACTTTCCTCAAGTTTTATCGGATCGGCCCCGCCGGGAAGTAAAGGCCCCACCGCTTGAGCGTTATCAGTCGCCTCGACAATTAAAACAGGCTCGACTTGCTCTACCGCTATTCCCCGGTCTGAGCTCTTTTCCGCCATTAGATTTAATATATCCGGTAAAAAGTTTACCGTTAAAAGAATAATCGCCGCCAGGGAGACTATTTCGAGAGAATATGTTCCAATCTTTAAGCGCAATCCCTTGCGGGAAACTTCAGATGATTCATAAGGCGTTATGTTTCTTGAAATTATCCTGTTCAGGGTTCGAGGATAAAAGCTGTCCCAATAGCCTCTTTCGGGCGCCTCATCCACTATCTCTAACGCCGCCGCTGAAATATCTTCGAGTTCCATAATCTCCGACTGGCAGATCGAACATTTCTTTAAATGCTTCTCAAATCGCGCGGCCTCGGAATCCTCCATCCACCCGTCTAAGTATATCTGGAGTCTTATCTTATGCTTACAGCTCTTCATCGCTGATATCCTTTTGGGATTCTGCCGCCGCCAGCGCGCCCCGGAGTTTATGCCGCGCCCTGTACAATCTCGACATGACCGTACCGATGGAACAGTTCATAACCGTGGCCATCTGTTCGTAAGTCATGTTTTCGTAAGTCTTTAAGATAAATACCGCCTTCTGATCCGGGGGAATTCTCTCCATGGCCTCTTTGACTATCGCCGCCTGTTCCGATGTTATCATGCTTTCCAATTGATTAGACACATTCGGGGAGAATTGTAAAAGTTCCTTATCGGAAATAAAATCGGTGGATACAGAATTTTTCTCTTTTTTCAAAAAGTTTATCGTTAGATTTACGCAGATTCTGTAAATCCAGGTGTAAAAACTGTAGCCTTTCTTAAACCTCGATAATGCCTGATAAGCTTTCACAAAACTTTCCTGTGCCAATTCGTCCGCGCTGTCGTGATCCCGCGTCATTTTGTACGCGAGATAATAAATCCTCTTCTTATACTTTTCGACCAGTTTTTCAAAGGCGCGATTGTCACCGCCTAAAACCCTTTCGACAAGAACCTGGTCCTCAATGGCCCCTGCGCTCCTTTCTTTCCCGGATCTTTCCCTCATCATTTATACACTCATTAAACGTTATTATTCCCCGCGGTTTCAAAAAATAACTTCACAACCAGCGATTCAATTACGATATCCGGCTTGAATCGGGCCGATTTCAGAGAATATTCCGCCCTGAAGATATCCGATAACCCCCTGAAAACCGCCTCCGGCCTGATCTTTTTTGACTGGGCCATTACCAGTTTCGCCGCGTAAAACGGCATCCTGCCCTCTTTCATAACTACTTTTATATCATGCGAATTGTAGGAGACGCACAGTCGGGATAGATGGTTTTTCAGGATATACAACAATTGCATTTCACTTATGCCCGATATCAAGGCTCTCGCTGTAAGCTCAAGAGCCGCAGAAAGTTGGCCCGAAATTATCAAATCCGGAAGATCATATGGTGTTTCAATTTTGGTAAAACCGGCCGAAAACGCCAGGTCTTTCTTTTCTATTTCTGATCCTTCTCCCGTGTAGAGCGCCAATTTCTCCACTTCATTTTCGAGCCTGTAGGGATCGATACCGAAAATCGATACCAGCATATCAGCTACCCGGAGATCAATCTTTTTCCCTCGTTTGGCGCCGAAATCGACCGCGAGTTTCGAGGCCTCCGCTGACGTGAAATCACCATAATTAAAAGACTGTTTTTTATCCAGGGCGAGGAGTTTTTTGAACAGCGCCGACCTCCGATCGGATTTGGTAGCTGTCATGGTGAGAACGGAATATTCCGGGATTTTATCCAGAAATTCGCCGAGCATCTTCTGGCCCCCGGCGGGCATTTTTTCGGTATCGCTCAAAAGGATAATCCTTAACGGGCTCATAACCGGCGGTGTTGAAATGCTGTTGATCAGCGCCGGAACATCGCAGCGCCGGCCCTCGAAACGATCCAGATCGAATACCTCGCCTCCCTCCGGAATCACCGCTTTTACAAGCGACGACACTCTCTCATTGAGCCTGTAATCATTCGGCCCGTGAAAAAGATAAAAGCGTTTAATCTTTTTGATAATATCTTTACTATCTGACGCTATCGAAAACCTCCTGTGTTTCGATTTTATCTTTAAAACAATTCAAGTCTTACCCGCGGTTCAATTATTAAAAAATTATTTATTTTATATATGTCATCCGGCCGGCCGTTTTCTCGGTTCTTCCCGATACAATATAAAAATAGGTTCCGCTGGGGCAATCCCGTCCTTCGCTATTAAGCCCGTCCCATCTGAAAAGCAATTCGTCTTCATACCCGATATAAGGCAAAAGCTGTTTAATTTTTCTGCCTAATAAGTCATAAATATCCAATCTCAGGTCATCCTCGCGATAATTTTTTACAGAAACAACCGTATGAGAATTAAAAGGATTGGGATAATTTCGGCAGGAGATAAATGACTTCGGAATATCAGGCACGAATTCTATATTTGTCTGTTGAGGGCCATAATATATTATCTCCACGTTTTCATATCCGGGATGGCTTATTCTCCCCCGCAAAATCAAAGCCCCTACGGGACCGGGCAGAAACGCCAGGGCGGGACGGGTACCGTCCGGATAGTTCACCAGTAACTCCGGTTCAAACGCGCCGTTTGAATTATCGGATAGATATATGTCACCCGTGTATATATTGCCGGCAACGCCCGCGCCGACGATGAAAACCACGCCGTTGTCCGTGATCCCTAAATGACCGTCGACAACCGAAAAGGTGTCGGAGACAAGCTCGGGAGCCGACCAGTCACCGGTTTGATAAGAATGTCTGCGATAATAAATATGTCCCGGAGTGCCCCAGCCCGTATTGCCGGAGATGGAAAGATGAATATCACCCGAAGGATCCACCGCGGCGCTCGCCCGGTAATCGTCGAGGTTGGGAGTGTACAGAAACTCGATCTCCCATGATGAATCGGGCGCGATCTTATACGCGTGATGAATGTGATAGTAGGCCGCGTTTACTCCCCTGTAAAAAAGATGCGGAATGGTGTCAACGACCGCGGTAAACGGTCCCGCCCCCAGACCGAAATCTCCCAATTCGGATTGCTGCAGGACTTCCATGGAAAAATAACCGTTTTGTATTCTCCCGTAGGCGATTTTAAACTCGCCGCCTATTTCAGTCACCCAGGACAGATGCACGGTTCCCTCCATATCTATCGCCGAGGTAACACTGTAATCATTGTCTCCCGTATTGGTTATATTTGCCGGGTTCCATGTATCCCAGGGCGAGCTGACCACGTCGCCATATATATCTCCGCCGGAGTCATAAAATATGGCGATTTTAAACGTTCCGAATTCCCGCGCGGATATGGACGGTTCGAAGGCGGGATTCACGGTTTCGACAACCGCAGTATCATCCCAACCCCCGTCAAGGCTGAAAAATCGATAATAAACCCTCCAACCATTTCCCAGACCCCTGCTTCTGGCATAAGTCATATGAAGTCCCGCCGGAGTGGCGGCTATCGGATTCTGACCCAGAGAATGCTGCAATGAGTCCAAAGTTAAAATCTCCCATACCGCGCCTTCAAACTGCGCAGCTCCGGAACCGGCCAGGATCAATATGACCGAAACCAGGATAAAAAATGTTAGATTTAATTTCATAATACTACCCCCGTTTATTTAGTTCCTTTTAAATATACGCTATTCGCGTAAAAAAAGAAGCGAATTTTATTTTCTTACGATCAATATGTAATCTCGAAAAACCGTTTTCAATTCAAAATCTCCGACGCCCAGTTCTCGGAGGAGGCTTTTGATCAGGGGTTTGGTGTAAAATTTTACCGGACAACGGTTTAGCGCGAGCCGGATTTTTCTGGTTACGGTAAATACGGACCACATCTTGGGAAAGGACGCATATATCAAGCCGTCCGAGAGATCGATCATTTTTCTCAAATGATCCAGGGGATTGAAAATGTAATCGAAATAACCGACTGCGAAAATCACATCGAATTTACAGTCGGAGGAAAAGTCCATAAAATCGCTCTCTACAAACGTCAATTTTTCTCCCAGATTAAGATCATCGGCGATTTTTCCGGCTTGCTCCAGAGCTCCGGCGGCGGCGTCAATACCCACAACATACCTGGCGTTTTTCTCAACAGCCTTAAACATATAACGACCTGAACCGCACCCGATATCCAGCACCGACTTGTCGGTTAGATCGCCCAGGATATCGAACGCCATATCGAACCTGATTCGTACGGAAGCTCTTACGATCCTGTTAAGAATAGACAACAGACCCTTTTTATCGTCCCGATAGATATCATCGAAATCCTGAATCTTTCTATGAAAATAGTCTATGGCGCCGGGATTGCGTTTATCTTTCATATTTAAATCCTTAAGTACCTGACAGCCTATTCATAATCCAAAATTAATAAGCGTCTCCCATAATAAGCCGTAAAATTATCAAACTGAATTTTCCATTATTTCTACCAGCCTATCCGTCAGCTTCGATCTTAAAAATTTCTCTCTGACCATTCTCTTTCCATTGGCTCCCATCTCCGATCTTAATTGCGGGTCGTTTTTAAGTTTGGTTATCACCCGGCTAAAAGATCCAATATCTTTTAAAGAGAAATATAGACCCGCGTTATTGGCGGTTAATATCTCACGGAGTTCACCGTCAACGTTGGTAACAACCGGCTTTCCCGCGGCCATATAATCGAAAACCTTGGATGGGAT
>CBFCYP010000066.1:0-16715 GCA_965602185.1 uncultured bacterium | reverse complement strand
GCATTTCATCGGATGACTTACTAATGCCGGAAGACATGATCACCGCCTACCCCAATCCCTTCAACACCGCCTGCAGGATCGCCGTCTCCGATACAAACAATGAGCTTGTCGAATTTGTCGAAATGGTCGAAATATACGACATAACCGGCAGGCTGGTGGAGCGGCTGAGGCTGAACAGGGGCGAGGCGGTATGGGACGTGATCGCACACACCTCCGGCGTCTATTTCGCGCGGGCGGAGATTGGGGATTATTCGCGGAATATCAAGATTGTGTTATTGAAATAAATAGAAAGAACCCACCGCAAGCGGTGGGGCACCAGGCAAAATCACCGTCTCCGACCCTCGTCTTGAGCCTGTCGAAATGGTCGAAATATACGACATCGCCGGCAGGCTGGTAGAGCGGCTGGAATTGAGTGGGGGAGAAGCTGTCTGGGATGCGATCGCTCACACCTCCGGCGTCTATTTCGCGCGGGCGGGGGCGGGGGATTATTCGAGCAATATTAAGATTTTGTTGTTGAAATAATCATGAAACGTCATCGCGAGCCCCGCTTTCAGCGGGGGAACGCAGTGAGACGACGAAGCGATCTCATTCATTGATGGAATTATGAGATTGCTTCGTCGTCCTCCCGACCTTCGGTCGGGGAACTCCTCGCAATGACGATTTATAATTATTTAAAAATAAAAAAGGGCGCCGAATCGACGCCCTTAAAAAAATCTATTTTAAAATATTTTTATTTCACACGCCTGGGCGCGCGTTTTTCCCATTCCACCATTATCGGGCTGGCCACAAATACGGAACTGTAAGTGCCCACTATTATCCCCAGCGCCAACGCCAGGGCGAAATCGAACAGCACCTCGCCGCCGAATACCAGAAGGGTCAATACGACCGATAATGTGGTGATCGACGTTATTATGGTCCTCGACAGGACCTCGTTGACGGACATGTTAATAGTCGAGGGATAATCGGTACGTTTGCGGAAATTTTTCAGGTTCTCCCTTATACGGTCGAAAACAACAACGGTGTCGGTAAGCGAATAACCGGCCAGGGTCAAAAGCGCCGTGATTACCAAAAGCGACACCTCCCGGTTCAGCAGGAAATATATCCCCAGCACCGCCAGCACGTCATGGAAGGTGGCGATGGTGGCGGCGACTCCGAAACGAAAATCAAACCTGATCCAGATATATACCAGAATTCCCAGAAGCGCGAATATGATCGCCTTAATGGCATCGCCGGTGAGTTTTTCGCCCACCTTGGCGCTGATGTTGTTGGTGGAATCGAGGATGAATTTATTTTCTTTAAATTTATCGGATATGGCCTCTTTCAATAGATCCCCGAGTCGATCGCCCTCGGCCGCGACCATGTTAACAACCATGTTGCCGTCCTCGGTGTAGGTGGTCTCCGGGATAGCGTTTTCGATGGATCCCTGAACCCGAATCATGAAGGAGTTCTCGAAACCCTCGCCGGTGATACTCTGTATTTTGGCTTTTCCGTAGCCGACCTCCGACAAAGCGTCTCTTACCTCGTCAACCGAGACAGGATTCTCGAAACTTCCGATAATCTCCGCGCCGCCGGTAAAATCGATGCCGAGGTTCGCCCTGCCCATTATGATCAGCAGGAAGGCAATAACGCCCAGGGCGAAAAGCAGTCCGGAAAACATGAATGAGAATTTTCGTTTACCGATAAAATTTATATTCGTTTCTTTTATTATCCTCATCATTGTTACGTACCTCGTTAGATTGAAAGGCTCTTATATTTCTTGCGCATATCGAAAATAATCTTGGTGATGAAAAGCGCGGTGAACAGCGAAAGGAAAACGCCCACCGATAACGTTACCGCGAATCCCCTCACCGGTCCCGAACCGAAGATGAACAGGAACAGGGCGGTAATGAGCGTGGTAACGTGCGAGTCGATGATGGTCAATAGAGCGCGGTCGTATCCCGCGTCTATTGACGCTCGGACGGTTTTGCCGGTTCGCAGCTCCTCCCTTATCCTTTCGAATATTAAAACGTTTGAGTCAACTGTAATACCGACCGTCAGAATTATCCCCGCTATGCCGGGCATGGTCAGCGTGGCGCTGACACCGGGGATAACCATGAAGGCGAGAACGAACAGGATATTCAGCAAAAGAGCGATATCCGCGATAACCCCGGAAAGCTTGTAATACATGGCCATGAAAAAGACCACCAGCAGAAGCCCGACGATGACGGCGGTCTGCCCTTTATGAATGGAGTCCTTTCCGAGGGCCGGGCCCACCACGGTGCTTTGAAGTATATCCACGTCGGCGGGAAGCGATCCGGCTTTGAGCAAAACGGCGAGAAGATAGGCTTCGCTTATGGTGGCGTCGCCTCCCATGGTGATCTGACCGTTTTTGGCGATACGGGATTGAATCTCCGGCGCCGATTCGACCCTGCCGTCGATGATGATAGCCAGCTGCTCGCCGATATGTTTGCCGGTAAGGTTGGCGAATTTCCTGGCTCCATCGGAATCAAGCTCGAAATTAACCACCGGCCGCCGGAGTTGATCGTAGGCTTCCTGAGCCGATACCAGCGATTCGCCGGTCATTTCGATGTTGGCGTTTAATACGTATAAGGACTGGAAATCTCTATCGCCGGACATCCTCGGCCTTGTCCCCCACATGAGAGCGTAGTTGGGGGGGATTACAGCCTTGACCTCGGGCATTTCAAGATATTGCTGCGCCTTGCGAAAATTCTCCATGGTGATGTCCCACCACGTGCCGGTCCAGCGGTCGAGAAGAGCCGAAAACGGCCTGGTCTTCTCGAATTCCTCCTCGTCGAGCTCCGCGACGCTGGTGTCGGCCAGTTCCTCGCCGAAAAGATCGACCAGCGCCTGGTCGGTCGTATCGGATTCACCGGTCTCGGCGGTTTCCTCGCCGGTCTCCTTCTCCGCCGATTCAAATTTCTTAGCCAGAACCGAATCTATGGCCAGGATTAACGCTTCGCATTCCTCCGGCGACCTTAATAGATGGAACTGAAGCTGGGCGGTACTCCCGATTAGTGTTTTGGCGGTATCAATATCCGTGTAGCCTGGAAGATCCACCACAATTTGATCGACACCCGATTTCATAATCTCCGGCTCGGTTATACCGTACTTGTCCACCCTGATCCTGATTTTCTCCAGCACCTGGTCCTGAATGGAACTGGAAACCTCTCCGCCCCTGGGATCCCTGACCTGCAATACCATGTGTACCCCACCCTGCAAGTCCAGGCCCAGTTTTAAGGCCTTGCCTTTAAGCGAGTAATATCTCGATGGATTTTCTTGCCGGATGGTTTCAGGATCCTCGGAGTAAAACGCGATTGATGGATACAGCAAGACGAACGATATTATTATCGCCAGTATAACCACGACCATCCAGGTAAATTGTCCTCTTCTCATTTTCTGCTATCTCCTGAAAACGGAATTTCCCGTCCACTAAAACTCAGTAAAACAAGAAATATAACCGTAATCGGCCCGAAGTCAATAAAATTAATCCGAATGATTTAATCGAACCTATTATTTGAACTTACGGAAGTACCCCAACCCTAATTTTTCACTTTTTCCTTGACATTATAGCCGGATGGATCTTTTTTATTGGTGTAAATACGCACTTCGGGATTTTTCTTAAACAGATGGATATGGGGATGTGGTCGTGACCAGAAGTTGTTTGATTATTTGTATGATCTTTGTATTAGCCTTATCCACTCCGGCCTCGGCGCAGCTACTCGGCGATCTCAACTGCAATGGTTATGCGTGGGAGATTGCGGACGTAGTTCTGGCCGCGCGATTGTTGATTGAAGCCTGCGATCTCTATGCGCCCCCCTGTTGGGAAAACAGCGACCTGGACGGTGATGGAAGAGCGCCGACTGTGGGCGATCTAATATATTATATGTACTCTAACAATCCACCCGATTATCCCCGTCATCCCCAATCCGATACTTTTACTGTAGAATCTGCGATTACCAGTCCCGGGGAAATAATCACTTTACCGGTGTGGATTTCAACGGTCGATACGATTATGGGATTTCAGTTTCTCCTGGAAGTAGATGCGGATTGCCTGGAATTCGATACGTTGATCGTTGACGATAATTTTCAGCTCGTTCAATGCCTCAGCGACGGCCATATCTATTGCGGAACCGGTATTTCAGGTCTTTTCCCTGTTATTACCGACCCGGGAAATTACCATATCTGCGATTTAATCTTCACGGTCAATCCCGATATCAACCAGCCCGTAATTACTCCAATTCTATTCTCCTCGAATCCACCGCTGGCCCTCTTTTCCGGTTTCGCCAACTCCGATTTCTTCCTGCCGGTCATGGTCGACGCCGAGATAGAGATTTTGCCTTTAACCGACGCTGAATCCGTTGACGAAATCATCCCAACCGATTTCGAGATATCGGTTTATCCCAATCCCTTCAATAACGCTGTAAATATTTCAGTATTCTCAGATCGAGCGACCGAGATAGCGGTTTATGACATTATGGGACGGCCGGTTAAGACGTTCGCGATCGCTGCCGGGAATAAACTGGTCAATTGGAATGCCACAGACGAAAGCGGACGAGGCTTATCAGCCGGGATTTATTTTATCGGGGAAAACGATAGCAAAAATCGCGTTTTAAAAAAGGTCTTGTATTTGAAATAAAAGTAGGATTCTGCGGATTATTTATGAGCAATAAAATTATCGGTATTAGTCTCGCTGCAATGTTGCTTTTCGCCGTTCCGGTTTCCGCCCAGGGGCAGGGAGATCTGAACTGCAACGGGTTTATGGATGTCTCCGATCTGGTCAGATTCTTGAATTTGTTGAACGTTCCCTGTGATTTCAGCATTTATTCTGAATGCGTTAGAGAAAACGGCGATGTTGATCTCGATGGTAGACCCATGACCGTCGGCGATATCCTGATTGCCCCCTCTTATTTAGGACCGGGATACGACCCTCCCTATTTATCACAGCATCCCGGAGAGGATACTATAATGATAGAATCAGCTATTGCCAATCCCGGCAATATCCTGGTGCTTCCTCTATGGATTAATACCGTGGATACCATAATAGCCTTCCAATTTCTGCTCGGGGTGGATACCAATTATATCGAATTTGATACGATGATTGTCTATCAAGATTTACCCCTCGCGCAGCATAACTGTGATGGTAATATATACGGTATTATAAATCAGCTTTCATGGGATCCATTTTTACTTTTACCAGGAAATTACCATATCGCCGATATCATTGTTAATGTAAAGCTCGAAAACGATCAGCAGGTAACTACTTATCTGTTATTTTCCTCCGATCCCCCGCGGGCCCTTTACACAGGTTTCGCCAATTCCGCCTTTTTCCAGCCGGTTATGGTCGACGCGGAGATTCAGATCGTCCCGTAATGTCTATTTTTTGCTTTTAATAAATTTATAATTTTATTTTCAGTTAATTAAAATTCCGGCATTATCGTATAGGAATACCCTCTCCGCCGAAAAGCTTATCGAAATCGTATCCCCGACGGAATAATCCCCCTCGCCCTGAATCCTGATTCTCTCGCCTTTTTCGAGCTCGACGAAAAGGAGAACCGATCGCCCCAGGTTCTCAAGAGATACTATTTTTCCGCCAATATCGCCGCTATTGACAATCTTTACATCGTCCGGACGGATGCCCAGGGTAATATTATGTGATTTGGTAGGTTCCAATGGCTTCCCAAGATGAATCCTGGTGCCGCGCTCTGTGACTAAGTCACCGCCCGATATTTGTCCCTTCAAAAGATTCATGGCCGGAAAACCGAGGAATCCCGCCGTAAACAGGTCGGGCGGCTTTTCATACAGCTTTTTTGGGGAACCGGATGAAATAATCCTGCCTTCCTTCATTATATATATGATATCGGCCAGGCTCATGGCCTCCACCTGGTCGTGGGTGACGTAAATCGATGTCCCGTTTACCCTTCGATGAAGCGTCAGGATCTCGCCCCGCATTTTCATGCGAAGTTCGGCGTCGAGGTTGGACAGAGGCTCGTCGAAGAGATAAAGTTTAGGTTTTCTCACGATCGCCCGCCCCAGGGCCACCCTCTGCCGTTGTCCGCCGGAGAGCTCCTTCGGCTTTCGACTTAATAACTCCTTCAATTCCAGAAGGTCCGCGGCCCATCTGATGAACTGTTTTCTTTCCTCTTTTGGTATTTTCCTCGATTTCAGCCCGAATTCGAGATTCTCATTTACGGTCATGTGCGGGTAAAGAGCGTAGTTTTGAAAAACCATGGCTACGTCGCGCTTTTTCGGCTCCCAGCCGGTAATATCGGCGCCGTCGATAAATATTTTTCCCCCGGTGGGCGTTTCCAATCCTGAAATAAGTCTCAAAAGAGTCGATTTCCCGCATCCCGAAGGCCCCAGCAGGACCGCGAACTGCCCCTCTACGACGGATATATTAAGATTGTCGACCCCCAGGGCGCCGTTGGTGTATACCTTTTTCAAATTTTCGGTCTTTAATTTCATCGACTATATATACTATATCGGGGATTTCCTTTTCAAATAATTTAGAGGTCGGGAACCTCAAATAACGAATCGGTGTTAGAGTGGCTGAGTTAAATTTGCCGTGCAAAGGTAAAATAACTCAACTTTCTTCTCTCTCTCCTGAGGAAAATCAGGAATAGACCCTGCCGGACTTGAAAAGGTCCGGCTTTTTTTTGGTTTTCGGATTCGCGATCAACATCGCAACATGTTATCATTTAATAAGTTATAAAATTTCTGTGATTTGAGGGGAATGAAACTCGACTTAATTTGTAATCTTTATGGGGAGAGGAAACTCGCAGGCAACCGCAGGTTTTCGCCGTATGCCGTTGTTTGCTCGTCGAGTTTTATGTTGGTGATACCCGGCGGTAATTAAGAAAAGAGGTTTTGCCATGCAGGTTTCTTCACAAACATCGCGGAATAACAGCGTGGATCGTTTTGAAAAAATCGCCCTTGCCCATTCGGGCTTTATGCTGAACCTGGCCCGGAAATTAACGGGTAACGAGGCTCACGCTGAAGATCTTTATCAGGATACTTATTTCAAGGCGTTCAGGTCTTTTGAAAGTTTTAACGGTGAATCAAAATGCCGGGCGTGGCTGAAAAAGATCATGATAAACACCTTTATCAATATGTATAACAGAAGACAAAAGGTGGTATTTTGCCATAAGAACGATGACGCTTTCAATCAATTTCCGGCCGAGCCGTTAGAAAATCAACCGGATTGCGAAAGGTTCGATCACGATTCCCTTTTGAGAGAGTTTGTATCCGATGAAGTGAAAAAATCTTTGATGCTTCTGCCGGAATCTTATCGAACCGTTGTTATTATGTATGATATGCTGGGATTATCCTACAAAGAGGTTGCGCGGAAAGTCCAGGCTCCCATGGGCACCATTAAATCGAGACTTTTCAGGGGAAGGACGGCGCTCAAGGAAAATCTCCAGCAATATTACAATGAGTTCAACGGCGGAAACTGCCTGACCCGGTAATATATCACCGATTATGTCTTAGTTGAATAACCGCAAAGATTTTTTCATATTTTTTGACGAAGATTTATAATGACATATCTTCGGCCGGTTTTTGGGAAATATATGTTTACGATTAAATAAGGAGGGAATATGAACTGGAAAAGGCTTTTGTTGGCGGCTCTTATCTATAAGCCGGAACAGGGGTAAAGGCCCTATTTTATAAAAGTCATAGCTTTGGTTTTTCCGGATTCGGTTTTGGATCTCAGACGATAGAAATAAACGCCTGATGATACATATTTCGCGTAGTCGCTCCTCCCATTCCAGACTATATCGCGCCGGCTATCGTCGTTTATCGCAAATGTTTTTACGATTTTACCTTTTATGTCGAAAATTTCGAGATATAACGGAAGAGTCATATTCCTTGCTGAAATCGGTATGCTGGTCGAAGCGTTGAACGGGTTGGGATAATTTTTTCCCACAATAAGGCTTCTCGGGGCGCCCGCGATCTCCCGGATTCCTCTCAGAGTGGATCGATATAGAACCGGCGCCGACTCCTGGCCCGATAGATCTACGGCCATGACGCTGATTATGAAATCATCAAAGGAAGAAGGTCCGATTTCGAAATGATTGTCATATGAAATCGTATCTCTTCCGTTAAAATCGATTTTGTAATGGCTGATATCGGGTTCGGAATTACCCCTCCATGTGATGATATTATCTTGCCGGTCAAACTCGAAACCGTCCGGGGCCGGGGGAGGAGAATCATAGATCGAATAATAAACCTCCTCGTCGCCGAAAAGATCGGGATTTTCCCGGTTTGTGATGTAGATTAAATGCAGATTTCCATACGAATCCGAGGCAATAACCGGTCTCATATTGAAGAATTCCCCCGAATTCGTAATCCGGATCGGATCCGATAAAACGTCCGCGGTTAGATTGTACCTTTGATGGTAAAGCTGCGAATTGGGAACGTTGTTCGGTGATTCATAAACAAAATCCACGAAATCGCCATTGCTTGCGACGCAGGGATGTCCGCTGGTATTATCCCCGACGGATAAAATCATCGGTTCGGACCAGGCCCCGGACAGGTTGGTCATAAAGACGGCCCTGGAGTCCGTATCGTTGATCTCGAACGCGATAGAGACGAAATCGTTACCGCCGGCTCGAGGCGAAACCGCGATATACGGGAAAAGGCAGTTTCTGGTTTCGTTCGGAGTGAGGTCCTGGATATCCATAACCCGGCCGGTTTTTATATTTAATGTAAACAGGAAAATATGTCCCAGGGGGAATTCATCGTTAATAACGCGGCAGACAAGATATATTTTGCCGTCGCTTCCCGCACTCGCCGAAAGATTAACGCCTCTATACTGCAGACCGGTTTCGGATAAAATAAGAGGCTGCTCGTCCGTAACAGGCACACCGCTTTCATATATTTTATAATATACAGGCAAACTGCCCGACAGAGCGATATTGACATAGGGCCAGAACGTTATGGACCTGTTTTCATAAACCGCAATTGTTGTCTGCCAGCCGCAGGATGAAAAAGTCAGGTAATTGCCGCCGGCGCTTGAAACCATATCGGATTCTATCTCTTTGGAGGGGTGATCGGTAATCCAGGAACCGTATAATTCTCCTCCAAACGCTTTTTCCTCGACATAGACGGAGAACAGCTTTCCGTTTGATTGCGGGTATATTGAGGGATGCCCGAACATTACCACCGAATCGATTGTCGATAGTTCATAATCGGAAGCGTCCCATTTCATCCATGTAGGATCGGGATCTTTTCCCCGGTAATAAATCCTCAGCGGATATCCGAAACGCCTGTCCTCCCAGACGACGTGTACGCGGTTATTTCTGTCAACGGAGAGGGACCAGGGGCAATCGGCTCCCCGGCTCGCCTGTTTTCCGGCGGTTTCGATGTTGACGCGAATATCGCCTTTCCATTCCGATCGGGCCGATCTCGAGGAAAGCAATATCAGACAGAATACGAATAATGAGAATAATAGTACGAATTTCCTGAAATTCAGATTTTTCATCATCGGCCTCCTCATGCGAATCGGCGATAATCATATTTTTTTAATGCGGAAGTATTTCAAATGGAATCCTGTTCATTTTTTGCGTTCCAGTATGTAACCGGATTTTTAATTCGACTTTGAAGCGGGTTAAAAAGGGAAACATCTATTTATTTTTGAAACATCTGTTATCGGGGAAAGAAAACAAGCATGAAATATCGATTCAAAATATACGAGGAAATCCGGCGGAAAAATATGGATTGTGATTTGGGAATAATGTTGTATATTCTTGATGATGGGATAGAATAAAAATTAGACTGGAGGAAATTATGAGAAATTTCGCGATTGCCGCCATGCTTATTCTTTTTTCCGGCACGGCTTATTCCGGGTCCATAGGCTCGAAACTTGAAGCGAGCCTGGATAATGCCGCGCCCGATCAGGTTTTTGAGACTCTGATTTTTATGAAGGATCAGATCAATCTCGTAGATTTGAAAGGTAATCATGATTTTATAAACGCGACCCGGGCGGAACGCCACAGACGCGTGATAACGGAGCTGCAGCGGATAGCCACGGAAACCCAGCCCGACATACTGGCATACTTAACCGATCGAAAATCCGCGGGCGCTGTCGGAGAATTCAGGGGATTCTGGATATGCAATATGGTAATCGCCGAATTGACGGCCTCCGAGGTTTACGCTGTTGCTGCGCGCGAGGACGTGGCTGAAGTCGATAGCGATTTCAAGGGAGAATTGATCAGACCGGTAAAGGTCGAAGGAGCGGATCCGCCGGTCATAAACAGCGTGGAGATCGGCGTCAGGGCGATCAAGGCCGACAGCATGTGGGCGCTGGGATACACCGGCCAGGGGCGATTGGTATGCAATATCGATACCGGCGTTGACGGCAATCACATCGCCTTAAGCCAGAGCTGGAGGGGCGCCAACGGTTACCCTGCCCAAGAGAGCTGGTATGATTCCGCGAATCCCAGCAATTCCTTTCCCCATGACGAACACGGGCATGGAACTCATACCATGGGGACCATATGCGGCAGAAGCGCAACCGGCGGGGATACGCTGGGCGTGGCCATTGACGCCCAATGGATCGCCTCTCGCGCGGTCGATGTTTCCGGCGGGAATATCGCCGCCGCCTTTCAGTGGGCTGCCGATCCCGACGGCGATCCCAATACCATACATGACGTCCCCGACGCTATTTCCAACTCCTGGGGTTCGATCGGAAGCTGTCCTCCCAGTTATTACTCATTGATCGATAACTGCGAAGCTGCCGGCGCGGCGGTTGTGTTTGCCGCCGGGAACGAAGGCCCCGGGGCGCAGACATTAAGAATCCCGGCCAACAGAATAACTACGCCATATAACTGCTTTTCGGTGGGAGCGGTAAACGGCTCCAACAGCAGTTATCCCATCGCGTATTTCTCATCCCGGGGACCGTCTCAATGCGACGGACAGACCATCAAACCCGAAATCGTGGCTCCGGGGTTAAACGTTAGATCATCCATACCCGGAAACGCCTACGCCACGATGAGCGGAACCTCCATGGCCTGCCCGCACGTGGCCGGCGCCATAGCCCTTTTACGCCAGGTAAATCCCAACGCCACAGTCGATACCATCAAATGGGCACTCATGCAGTCCGCCGCCGATCTGGGAAATAGCGGGGAGGATAACACTTATGGATGGGGGATCATTAATGTTCGCGCGGCTATGGATCTGTTGCCTACTATTAACGAACCCTATCTCTTTGTAAGCGCCGCTTATGTGGTCGAACCCAACAATAACTATCCCGATCCCGGCGAGACCATCGACCTTTATACAAGACTCCAGAATACCGGTATAACCGTTAATAACGTCGCCGCAGTGATAAGCACCAATGATATCTATACCGACATAACCTCCGATTCGGTATTTTACGGCGCCATCGCGGGAAATGATACCTCCGCCACGTCCGATCCTTACGTAATGTCTTTTTCCGAAGATACCCCGATCGGCCATGATGTTATCTTCGATCTACTCATTACCGGCGACGGAGGCTATAACGTTACCAGGAACCTGGTATTGTCCGTGGGCATGCTGGCCGATCCCGACATAGCCGACCATGATGTGGGCAGCGCTCGTTTTACGATCTCGAACTTCGGTCAATACGGTCTGGTGCCGACCACGATCAATACTATCTGGAACGGGGTGGGATATAAGATGTCGCCCTCCGGGACCAATTACCTATACGAAGGAGCGTTGTTCATAGGCGACGGCCCGACGCGCGTATCCAACGGCGCCCGCGATGAAAACCAGAATATGGGCGATGATTTCAACGCCGTGACCGATATTGAGCTTCATGAACCGGGCCCTCTCGCCGACCAGGAATATCATACCTCCTTCAACGATCAGAACGCCGCCGAACCGCTGGGCGTTCTTGTGGCTCAAAAATCGTTCGCTTTTTCAACTGCTCCCGATGACGAATATATCATTACGGAATATACCATCACAAATACCGGCATCAACACGCTGACCGGGGTACTGGTGGCTCATTTCGAGGACTGGGATATGCCCTGGGACGTGGCCGATGATATGGTCAATTTTGATCGAAGCAGAGACCTCGGGTATCAATATAACGGCAATAATTACAGGGGTCACCAGGCGCTATCCGATTCGGGAGTTTATTCTTTCATGGCGCTGGATAACGCCGTTCACGTCTATCCGCCGGCTTTTACGCTGGCTGATAAGTGGAGCTATATGAACGCCGGTATAGTCGATACCGCCATCACCACGATCCGGGATTGCTCGATAATTATAACCACCGGCCCTTACGATATCGCCCCGGGCGAGGAAGCGATCGCCGCTTTTTCGATTCTCGGCGGGAACTCTCTTTCCGATCTACAGGCCAACGCGGATGCCGCAATCGCACGTTACGGCCTTATGACTTCGATAGGCGAGGATTTTGCCGAATTGCCGGATGAGTTTACTTTGTCGCAGAACTATCCGAACCCATTTAACGCCAGAACCACCATAAGTTTTTCCATTCCGGGATCGGGACAGGTTCTGATCGAAGCCTTCGACCTTCTGGGTAGAAAAGTCGAGACAATTATTGACGATCATCTCGAAGCCGGGAATCATACCATCATATGGGATTGCTCGAATCTTTCTTCCGGAATATATTTCTACCGGCTTACCGCCGAAAATGAATCCGCAGTAAGGAAAATGACTTTGATAAAATAGGCAAAAACTAAAATATAAAAATAAAAATGGGCCGGTTTTCCGGCCCATTTTTTTGGCGATAATTTATAGATCAGCCTGACAGGTTATTTTCGTGTTTTCCATTCTTTTCCGGCTGCTGGATACCCTCGAGAAATTCTTTATCGATCAAGACATATTTATCGGCGGTCTGACGAAGAAGATATGAGCCTCCGAGATTGGCCACCTCAACATGCTTGCCGAGATCTTTTATATTCTCGACGAGTACGGCGAAATCCTCGTCGCCTGATACCAGGATAACGGTATCGAAATTGTCCTTGTAGGCGTGCGACAGCATATCGATAACTATATATGTATCGACCCCTTTTTCAACATAGGTCGGCGCTGAAAAAAACGTTCCGTCGGGAAGAGTTTGTCTTACCAGCCGCTTTTCAAGTCTTCCGAATTTTTTTGTCAGGTAGGGAACGGAATCCAGAGAATCGAAAAACGATTGCTGCATTCGATATTTCTCATCGTCATCCTCCCGGTTGAGAGGAGCGTTATAATAATAGACGCGGATAAGATGTCTGTCTTTTACAAGACGTCTGGAGAATTCCTGGAAATCAAGATTGGTCCTGCCGGCGACATGTTTTAAACTGTGATACAGGTTGTTGCCATCTATGAAAATCATTACTCTCTCGTCGCCTTGATTCCTCGAAAATAATTTCATATCATCACCTTCTTTCAATAATGACCTTTAGCCGCAAAAAAGCCCGGAAATGCCAATAGGTCCTAAATTGGCTCTGACTATTCAAAGTTTTTTATTCTAATAAAAATCATGCCACGATTGTATTACCGCAGAATAACCGCCTGTACCGGTATCTATCCTCCTTTCATTTTAAGAACGGAGACCGGACGGCCGCGGTCGTTTTAAACCTTGCGTTTCTTATTCTGATTCCTGAGAAGACCCGCGCCGGCCGACAATATGCCTGTCGATATAAAACAGGTTGCCCGGCTTGCCTTCCACCATTTTGATCTGGTTTAATATATCTTCCGCCGTGGCTTCTTCCTCCACCTGCTCCGAAATAAACCATTGCAGGTGAGCCTGGGTGGCGTAATCGTTTTCTTCGATTGCAAGTTTGTTGAGATTATTAATCAAGCCTGTAACTTTTCTTTCGTGCTCGAGGGTTTGCTCGAATGTATCCTGTATGGATTTGAAATTCGAGGGCGGTTCCTCGATAGCTTTTAGTACTACTCTTCCGCCTCGCTCTTGCAGATAATCGAACAGTTTAAAGCCGTGCGTTCTTTCCTCTTCAGCCTGCAGCCGAAACCATTCCGCAAATCCTTTGTAATTTTCAGAATCGCAGTATGCCGCCATGGAAAGATAAAAATACGAAGAATAAAACTCGGCATTTATCTGGTCGTTAATCGCCTTTTGCATTTTCTCACTGATCATCACACGCTCCTTGCATCAAATTTAATTAATTTAATCCTGAGTTCAAACCCAAAATATTTACAAATTTTGATAACTTTGGATCTGTTTTGGCAGTTCCCGACGAAGTTGAGGACGCGGAATTGCTACTTTCCCGGGCTAAAGGATTCAATTTGATCCATCAAAGCCTTAAAAATCTCAGATTCAGTATATCTGCCAATAACCTCGCTTCCACGCGTGAGCGTAATTCTCCCTTTACCGCCGATCACCCCGATATCGGCCTCGGCGGCCTCGCCGGGACCGTTCACCAGGCATCCCATAACCGCCACCTTTATATCTTTATCGATACCCTCCAGCGCCTTCTCGACTTTTTCAGCCAATCCATAGACATCGGTTTCGGTTCTTCCGCAGGATGGACAGCTGATAAGCTCCAGCCCTTTTCTCCTTAGTCCCAGAGCCTTAAGAATCGCCCAGGCCGCTTTTATTTCGTAGTCGATATCAGCGGTAAGAGAAACTCTCAGGGTATCTCCTATGCCGTCATAAAGCAGTTTTCCCATGGCGATAGCGGATTTTATCGCCCCGCCAAACGCCGTTCCCGCCTCTGTAACCCCCAGGTGAAGAGGGTAATCGCATTGTTTCGCTATCGATTCATAACATTCTATCGTCTCAATGACGGAGGTGGCCTTGATCGAAATCACAATATCTTTAAAGTTATGTTTTTCCAGAATCTCCACATGGCGCAACGCGGACTCTACCATCGCCTCCGGTTTGGGGCCGCCGAATTTATCAATCAGATCGATTTCCACCGAACCGTGATTTACGCCGATGCGAATGGGGATACCTTTCTCTCCAGCCTTATCCACCACCGCCCTGATTTTCTCCTCGTTTCCAATATTCCCCGGATTTATTCGTAATTTGTCGAATCCGGCGTCCGCGGCCATTAAGGCGAATCGATAGTTGAAATGAATATCCGCCACCAGCGGGACGTCGGTTCCCTTTTTGATATCCGCCAACGCCGCGGCCGACCTTTTATCCGGTACGGCGACTCTGACTATTTCGGCGCCGCATTCGGCGGCCCGGTTGATATCTTTTATGGTTTCATCGATTTTATCCGGCGGTGTATTTACCATGGTCTGGACGGCGACAGGGTTATCCCCGCCGATATAAATATTCCCGATTTTAACAATACGGGATTTTCTTCTTTTAATCTTCTTTGCCATCGTAAATGTTTACTTTTTCTATTCCGTTTTCCAGCGCTATGTTTTTTATACGCTCGACGACTTTTTTAACTATATGATCCGGCGTGGACGCGCCGGCGGTTATCCCGACATTTTCTATGCCCGAAAACCACCCCGGTTCTAATTCATCGGCGCTGTCAATCAAGAATGTTTCGGCGCCGGTCTTTTTTGATATGGATACCAGCCGTTTGGAATTGGCCGACGTCTGCGAACCGACCACGAGAACCAGATCGACTTTCGGCGCCAGTTCCACAATGGCGGCCTGGTGTTTGCGGGTAGCGTCGCAAATAGTGTTTCTTATTTTTACCTCTTCATATTTCCGGCTGACAATCTCCGCCGCCTTTTCGAAAAGCTCCAGAGATTGGGTGCTTTGAGATATTAGCGCCACCTTGCCGTCGATGTCAGGCAGATCTTCGGTTTTTGTGATTTCCTTTATCACGTGGATTTTTTTGGGATTTCTCCCTTTAACACCCTTCATCTCATCGTGGTTGGGATCGCCATGCACCAGAATGGTGAAATTACGTTTTATGAAATAATCAACAGACTTATGAATGACTTTTACCAGGGGGCAGGTCGAATCAATTACATTCAAACCTTTATTTTTCGCTTTTTCTATCACCGACGGCGCCACTCCATGGGCTGCTATAATAAGGGTTCCATCTATAACATCATCCAGGTTCGTCGTACGGGCGATCCCTTTGCTTTCCAGTTCGGTGACGACTGAATTATTATGAACGATCTCGTTTAATATGGTTATATCGCCTGCGATCTCTTCACGGGCTTTTTCGGCTATGCCAATGGATCTCTCCACTCCCATGCAAAAGCCCCGGGCCTTCGCCAGATATATATTCAATATCTTCACCGTTGTTGAAACCAAAATACACCTTTTACAGACTTAAAAAATATTCATGAAAACAACCGCTTTCGGATAACTCGGGATGAAAAGCCAGCGCCATTTTGTTTCCCGATATTACCCCTGTGACTTCATCTCCCAGCCAGGCTATCGGCCTAACTTTATCGCCGATCCGGCCGAATTTCGGCGCCCTGATAAAGACCATCTCGAACGGTTTATCGGAAATCGCGATTTTCCCTTCGGCTGTGAATGAGTTAATCTGCCTTCCATAAGCGTTTCGTTTTGCGGTTATGTCCAGCATTCCCCATCCTTCGCCTTCGGGGGACTCGATCTCCTTCGCCATTAACACGGAACCCATACAGGTTCCCATTACGGGGCCCGGAAAAGATGCCAGCCTATTCCAGAATCCCTCCGATTTCGCCACTTTTCGAATGGTCGTCGATTCGCCGCCGGGAACTACCAGATGCGTTACGCCCGAAAGATCGTTTTCGGATCTTATTTCTCTATGAGCGACGCCTAATTTCCTGAATACCGTTATATGCGCCTCAAAATCGCCCTGGAT
>CBFCYP010000065.1:0-16780 GCA_965602185.1 uncultured bacterium | reverse complement strand
CCCCAGGGCCTCGATTTCCTCTTTTCAGACGTCCAGTACCTCAAGGGGGTGGGGCCCAAAAAGGGCGAGGCGCTGAAGAAGTACGGCGTTAAAACCGTATTCGATCTCTTCTATTATGTCCCCAGAAAATATCTCGACAGGTCTTTGATCACTCCTCTCAATAAAATCGAGGAAGGAATGACGGTGACGGTGTTGGGAACCGTGGTCGCCTTCGGCGAGCTCAGGAGGAGAAGAAGATTATTCAAGGTTATCATAGAAAATGATCGCGCCGAACTGGAGCTGGTATGGTTTTCGGGATACAGGTATTTACAGGACGCTTTTTCGGAGGGTGACGTCATCTGCGTGTCGGGCACGGTAAGAAGATACGGCGGACTGAATATCCCCCATCCGGAGTTTGAGGTGGTGGGCTCAAGAGAGGACGAGACCATTCATACTGGGCGTTTGATACCGATTTACCCCGAAAATTCTCTCTTTAAAGAGGTGGGGCTCCATTCCAGGGGACTGCGTCGGATAATTAAGCCGGCCCTCGATCATCTGGCTGAAAACCCCTGCGAGACGATTCCTGATAGATGGCGCAGGGAGTATGCGTTATATGATCTAACCAGGGCGATTTATCAAATTCATTTCCCGGAAAAGATGGAGACTGCCGATTCGGGCCGTCAGCGGTTGGCCTTCGAGGAGCTTTTTTACCTGGAACTGATTCTCGCGGGCCGGAAAAACAATCGCCGAAAAAAAATGACCGGGATAAAAATCGGACCGCCCAAAAAGCTCGGGCGCAGACTGCTCGACAGCCTCGGTTTCAAGCTAACTAAAGCGCAGGTACGGGTATTAAACGAGATCTACGCCGATATGGCCGCTGGATTCCAGATGAACAGGGTCATACAGGGCGACGTGGGAAGCGGCAAGACTATCGTGGCGGTTCTGGCGATGCTGGGCGCCGTGGAGAACGGTTTCCAGGCGGCGATAATGGCGCCGACCGAAATTCTCGCCGAGCAACATTATTTCTCTATTTCAGAGCTATTGAAACCGCTGGATATTGATACCGTCCTTATCACCGGGTCGGTAAGAGGGGCCCGCAGGACCGAGACGATGGATACGATTGCGGGCGGACGCGCCTCGGTCGTTATAGGGACGCACGCCTTAATTCAGAAGAAAGTGGAATTTAATAATCTCGGTTTCGTGGTAATTGACGAACAGCAAAGATTCGGCGTCAGGCAACGCGGTGATCTTCTGGCCAAGGGCATGAATCCGGACATACTGGTGATGAGCGCCACGCCGATTCCCCGTACCCTGGCCATGACCGTCTACGGGGATCTCGATATATCGGTTATTGACGAAATGCCGCCCGGTAGAGTTCCGATAAAAACCAAGCATGTTCCGGAGGATAAAAGGCAGGAGATGTATGATTTTGTAAAAAACGCGGTTAAAGACAGCCAATCCGCTTATGTCATTTATCCCCTGGTGGAGGAGACTGAAAAATCGGATCTCAAGGCCGCCACGGAAGGCTATGAGCAATTAAAAGGAGACATTTTCCCGAATCTCACTGTCGGACTTCTTCACGGGCGGATGAAGGGTGAAGAAAAACAGAAAATTATGATAGATTTTAGAGATAGGGAAATCGATGTTCTGGTGGCCACTACCGTTGTCGAGGTAGGCCTCGATATACCGACAGCCACAATAATGCTCATCGAGCATGCGGAAAGGTTCGGTCTTTCACAACTTCATCAGCTACGAGGGCGTGTGGGCAGGGCCGGAATAAAATCGTATTGTTTTCTAATGACAGGCCCCAGAGTCACGGAGGACGCCTCGAAAAGGATCGAGGCCCTGATCGGGATTTCCGACGGTTTTAAAATATCGGAAATTGATCTTCAAATTCGCGGGCCGGGCGAGATACTGGGTACCAGACAGCATGGAATGCCGGAGTTGAAAGTCGCGGATCTCACCGATACGAGATTGATATCCCTTGCCCGCAGATTGGCCTTCGACATGATCGAGGAGGATCCGGGGTTGAAATCGCAGGAAAACCGTTTTATAAAAACTGTCTTAAAAATGCGTATGGGCAAAAAACTTAAGTACTCAAAAATAGGGTAATTAAACTAAGAGGAGGATATTTGAAGGAGAAATCGGAAAAATCATTGAAGCTCGCCGGAGAACTTCACAAACTGGTCAGGGATATGATACCGCTGGCGAGCGATCTCGATCTGCAAAGACTGCTTAAGCAGATTGAAGCCGATGTGATGGACCTCGAGCATAAATTATCGATGGCAATAAAGTTATCGTCAAGGGGGTGAAACAGTGAGCGATGAGGGGAAAGAGAGTAACGGTGTCGGACCCGACATGAAAAGCCTGGGGTCCCATTTTGTTCAACTGGTGTTATCTTTTCATGCGGCGGCGTGGCAGCAGATGGGGAAGGTGGCCAGTATTATGACGGGCAAGATCGAACGCGACTTAAATATGGCCAAGCATTCCATCGATATGCTGGGAATGCTGGAGGAAAAAACCAAGGGAAATTTAACCGAGGACGAGGAAAAATACCTCAAGCATACGCTTTACGAACTCCGCATGAATTACCTGGACGAAATGAAAAAGGGTCCTGAAAAGAAGGAAGAAGGGGCTGAATCGGCGCAAGAAAAATCAGGGGAGGAAGAAAAATCTTCACCGGATGATACCGCAGAAGGCAAAGAAGATTAAACGATATTAATTTAGAATTGATGCCGGCCAGGATAACCACAACAAGTATATCGAAAAGCTGCGGCGATACCAGGGCCGTTGATCCGGGTAAGTTAGCTTTAATCCTTGCGGTTGGTATACTTTTTTAAAAGCTAAAAACCCGCAATAAACTGTCGAACTATGAATGGGACGTGGAAGTATAATATCATGAGTAGGTTAGTGGTATTCTTATGCCGATAATAGTCGATAGGCTAAATTACTCCCTGGGGGAGCAAATTGAGGAGAACGTAATTCTTTCTCCCTATACGAGTTTCGGGATTGGCGGCCCGGCCCGATATTTTTTCGCGGCGAAAACCACATCCGAATTAGTCCGCGCCATTAGAGCCGCCCGCGCCAATAATCTGAGGTTTTTCGTTCTCGGCGGCGGGTCGAATATCCTTTTTGACGATGCCGGTTTTTCGGGATTGGTTATCAAGGATAATACCGATAAGTTTCGAATAAACGGCGGAATAGTCTCGGCGTTATCCGGTACAATAGTCGACAGGCTGGTTGACGCTACGGTCGAACGGGGTCTGGGCGGAATGGAATATGCCGCCGGCATAATGGGGACCATTGGCGGTGCTGTACACGGCAACGCGGGAGCTTTCGGGCATGCCATAAACGAAATATTGGAAAGCGCCGTTATGCTGTCGAATGACGATAAGATTGTGGTTGTGGATAACGATTTTTTCCGTTTCGCTTATCGGGGCTCGAAAATATCCCTTACCGGGGACACGGTATTATCGGTCAGGTTGAGGCTGCACACTGAAGATAAGCGGCAACTTACCGAAATAGTTAAAGATAGGCGGAAATTTCGCCAGGAAAGACATCCCCTGAATATGGGTTGCGCCGGTTCGGTTTTTAAAAATATTCGATCACTGGAAAAGCCGGATGAGGTTACTCCGTCCGGAAAACTTCTGGAGGATGCCGGCGTGAGAGGAATGAGCGTTGGCGGCGCGGCGGTTTTTGAGAAGCATTGCAATATAATAGTTAACCGGGGAAAGGCGACATCGGAGGATGTGAAAAAGTTGGTGGAGAATATGAGAAAGGCGGTTTTTAACAATTTTGGTATCGACTTGGAAAGAGAGATTCTATATATTGAGCCTTAGAATTAACGGAAACAAAGGAGGTTTGACGAGAAATAGCTAAAGATTGTATTTAACTTAATTGGTCCGAGTGGGCCGGCAGGGATAGTTCTGTCCAGTTTAGCAAAAATAATCGTAACGGTCTTGTTATTGGCCTCCCCGGCGCAGGCGGCTGTAGGCGATATCGAAGTTCCTTTTGCGGTAAGTAAAAGATTTTTAGTAAGAGGCGAGACCGGTCCCCCCTCCAGCGGGTTTGGAATCAATAAATTTGCCCCATCATTTATAATAAAAATACCGGCGGGTAAATACAGCCGCGATATATCATTCACCGAAAACGGGCGCTATATAATCTTCCAGGATTATTACCAGGGGGATAGGCTCAGTTCGTTTCAAATTATCGAATTGAAAAACTATGTCGAACACAGGGTTTCCGTCGCTTTCACCGAATCCTGGAAAAAAGACCTGAAAAGCGAGTTGGGCAAGGAGGGTAAAGAAGGCGGTGACGCGGCGGTTCAAATCGATATCCCCTGGGAACCCCCCAAACTGGTCAAGGGCATCATAGGAGAAGGAAAATCGAATATCAAAGTCTCCGGTATGAGATCAATCTCCTTTTCCGGCCGATCGGAATGGGAGGAAGGACTTGAGAATACTGGTACCTTCAAGCAATCGAAGTTCCCGACTCTCCAGATGGAACAAAAATCCAGGTTTAAGGTTACCGGCACGATTGGCTCCAAGATTACCGTTGAGGTCGACCAGGATTCCGACCGCCATACCGAACTGGCCAATACCATCAAGCTCCGATATACCGGGGAAGAGGATGAGATTATCCAGTCCATCGAGGCGGGCAATACCAACCTGGCTCTGCCGAATGCGCAGTTTATCGGCTATTCCGAGAACGTGCAGGGTCTGTTCGGAATAAAAACGACGGCGAAAATCGGCGATCTGAACATGACCATGATAACCAGCCAGGACAAGGGCTCCAATGAAAAGGCATCCTTCAGCGCCGGCGCCAGCGAAAATACCTTGCCGCTAAGGGATTATGAATTCCTCAAAGACCGTTATTTCTGGCTTAGAAGGGATTTCAATCAGGACACAGATTCGCTGATCTCGGTGGAATTATATACCAATGGAGAGCAGACCGATATACGAGGAACCGCGGTTGTCAATCCAATCGATGGTACGCCGAATATTACTAATGAAGAACAGTTGCGCGGAGAATATGAGGAAAACCGCCCCTTCACGCAATATGATCCCAACCAGTTTACACTATACAGATCGAGCTGGTTTGTGGTGCTGGATCAATCGCTTCAGCAAAGCCAGGTCCTGGGCGCGTATATAAAATACGCCGATTATTCCAATCCCAATAATGTCGATACGGTTGAAATAGGAAATCTTTCGTATGTGCCGGATTCCACGAATCCCGACAGCACTATTCTGGTTTTGAAGTTGATCAAAGACAGCACTCCCGATTCCTCGTTCACCACCTGGGATTATATGTGGAGAAGAGTCTACGATCTTCGGGCTCGTAACATATCTGCTGAGGGCTTTGAGTTGAAGATTCTTAAGGGAGAGGGAGGTAACGAAGGATTGATTAGGGACCCCGATGATCAGGACGGTACCTGTTTTATAACCATACTCGGGCTGGATTTTCTGAATAACAATACCAATGATCCGGGCCCCGACTGCCTGTTTGATTTCACCAACACCATTATTGACGCCGGCCGGGGACATGTGATATTCCCGCATGATCGGCCGTTTGACTACGACGGGCTGGATGTCAGGGTGCCCCGGATATATACAGTGCAATCCAATCAGCAGGACTATTCTCAGTACTGGATATATGTAAAAACGGCGGAAAGAGCATCGACTTTCTCGCTTGGGCGGGCGAATATAATCGAGGGATCGGAGGTTGTCAAACTGGGAGATGGGACCGTGCTGCGTCGCGGTGTGGATTACAATATCAATTATGAAATCGGGCAGATAACGTTTTTATCCGACGAGGCCCTGAATCCGGGCGCCAATGTCTCGGTCGATTTCGAATACGCCCCATTCTTCCTGCCCGAAAAGAAAAGCCTGTTCGGTATAGCGGGACAATACAGTCTTCTGGATAATTCCAATATCTCCATGGCGGCCATGTACAGGTCCGAGACCGTTACCGATCCCAGGCCGCGCGTAGGCCGGGAGCCGCGCAAGGGATTGGTATGGGATGGCAATTTTGCTTTTAATTTCGAGCCGGGAGTGATGACGTCGCTGGTTGACGCGCTTCCATTTATCGAAGCCGACGCCAATTCGGCGTTGAATTTTTCGGGCGAAATCGCCCAGAGTTTCCCCAATCCCAACACCAGGGACAGGGCCTATATAGATGATTTCGAGGGCACCCGCAACTATACCGACATGTCCAATCGCCGCGGCATATGGACCCGATGTTCGCCTCCGTTGTCTGAAGATGGTACGAAGCTGCCCCTGACCGACAGGGCGGATTCATGGTGGTATAACCCTTTTGATCCTGTCAGAATAACCGAAATATGGCCTGAAAGGGAGGTGCAGGCGCAGGATGACCGTCAGGATGTCCTGTTTATCCATTATTTTCCCGATAGCGCCGCCGTTAGTCCTGAATCATCATGGGCCGGTATCATGAGACCGTTCTTTACCGGACTGGCCGATCAGACGCAAACCAAGTTTATTGAATTCTGGTACAAGCCCGATCCAGGTGTCACGTCGGGGGCGCCGATACTGCACCTGAATTTCGGGTTACTATCGGAAGATATCGACGGCGACGGTATTAAAGATACGGAAGACAAGCTTAACGGGCGTGAGGATGGTGTTTTTCAATTTGATGAGGACACCGGGCTCGATGGATTATTCAGCGCCGGTGAACCGGGGTATTCGACCGGAAATCCCGATCCCAGTGGCGATGATTGGGCGTACAATGACGATAATCCCAACGATTATTCGCGGATTAACGGAACGGAAGGAAACAGGAACGATCCCGACCGCAGGGGAAGATTCGATACCGAGGATATCAACAACAATGGCGCCCTGGATACGCAGGACGGCTATTACGAATACGTCATAGATCTTAATGATCCCGACTACTATGTCGAAAGCACATCCACCGGATGGAATTTCGTGCGTATCCCTCTTCAGGACCCGGAGGCATACAATATCAGGGGGGCCGAAGGTTCCGCGGATTTTGCGCGGATCAATTACGCCCGTATGTGGCTGACCGGATCGACCGAACCTTACCTTTTACAGGTGGCCTTATTTCAACTGGTCGGCAATAAATGGAGGGAACTGGAAATCAGTATGCCCGAGGGCGACACTTTAATCAGGGAAGAGAAATTCGAGATCACGGTAAAAAATACTCAGGAAAATTCGGATTATATTCCTCCGCCCGGGATTGCAGGGGAGCTTGACAGGAAGACCGGCATACGCGAAAAAGAACAATCCCTGGTTCTAAATTATCAGAACCTGAAACCGGGCCATACGGCAACCGGTTACTGGCAGCTTTACCAGCCGGAGAATTATACGCTCTATAACAGGATTCAGATGTATGTATACGGCGATGAATCGGCAAGCGACAGCTCGGTCATTTTCTTCTTCAGGATGGGCCAGGATTCGCTGAACTTCTACGAATACAGGACCGTTCTCGAACCCGGCTGGTCGGAAAATAACGAGGTGGATATCGATTTTACCGAGATAACAAGACTCAAATATGAAATGCAACAGAGGATACTGGATGATACCACGGCAGTTGCCGACACAATTTCGGGCAAATATCGGGTAAAAGGTTATCCGTCGTTATCCACCATAAAACGTTTCACGATAGGCGTAATTGCCCATCCCCCGCCCGATAATGAGGTTAAACCGGAGTATTTAGAGCCGGTCTCCGGCGAGGTCTGGCTGGACGAGTTGAGAGTTACCGATGTGAGAAAGGAATCGGATTTTGCAGGCCGTATGCAGGTAACCGCCAAGTTTTCCGATTTTTTCGACATAAGTCTTAATTACAGCAAGACGGGCGCGGATTTCTTTCCGCTCTCGGCGAAAGTCCCCTCGGGCGCGACGGCTATCAATAAATCCCTGAGATTGAGCACCAGGCTGGATAGAATTCTCCCGCCGTCCCTGGGACTCAGTATGCCCGTAACCTATTCCTGGCAGAATAATCTTTCTCTTCCGCGATTGAAACCGGGGTCGGATATTATTCTGGGCGACGATGTTCGCCAGGAGGAGCGAAGCGAGTCGACGCAGAAATCTTACAGCGTAAACCAGTCTTTTAACAGGAACACCACTAATCCTATATGGAATCTAACGTTAAATAGAATCAAGACAAGTTACTCATATTCCGAATCGAACAGCAGATCCCCGGCGAATCCCATTAGCGAACAGGAACGGTACAAGGGCACCGGCAATTACGATCTTACCCCTCGCTCCAAACCCTCGGTAAAACCGTTTTTCTGGACAAAATATCTCTTCCTTCCCCGATCGCTTTACGATACCCAGCTTATGTATCTTCCCACAAAGCTTACGTTCAGCGGTGAAATTAACGGCAATAATTCTTATGCCGTAAATCAACGGGGAATACCCACTTATACCCGGACCAAGGATCTCTCCTTAAAAGCGTCGACGGGCCTGGGACTGTTATCGTCTCTCAGGACCAATTATTCCATGGGGGCGATACGGGATATTTCCGATCCGAAGAGATTCAGGCTCAGCGTCAATCCGTCGAAACTCAAACTTGGGCAGGAGAGAGAATTTCAGCAGAGGTTTGATACCAGTTATCAGCCGAAAATAATAAAGCTGTTCGATCAGAAATTTTCGTTTAATTCCAGTTATTCGGAGAATTCGGATTTAAAGAGGAATCCCGATTCAACCCGCACATCAATTATGCAGTCGGGCGCGCGGGCGGATATCACATTTAAAATTACAGAACTTTTTCCGAAGGGCGGAGGCGGCAGGGGCGCGCCGCGGAAACCGGAGAATCCTCCGAAAGAACCGGGCGGCGAGAGTGAGGATGATGAGGGAGATGAGGAGGATGACCGGGGAAGAGATAGATTCTCGCCGCTGGATATTTTCGGCGGCGTATTCAAGACTATAAAATCAATCAAGCCGATCAAAGGTTCTTATGTCAGGGATAAAAAACTGACCCGGCAGGGACTTCTTAGCCGGCCGGCGTGGGAATACGTTTTCGGCATTTCGGAGAATCCCAAAGCGGGATCGAAAGCCACCACCGGATATAATCCCAACCAGACAATCTATTCCAACAGCTACAAATTCGACAGCGGCTTCAAACCCGGCAGGAATTTCGATTTTGGAATCGCCTATAGTACTAAAACGACGGTAACGCAGTCAACCACCGAACCGACCAAAGCGACGTCGGTAACTTTTCCCGACATATCAATAAACATATCCGGGCTGGAACAACTGCCCCTTTTCAAGAAGTTTTCGAGGACCGCCACATATCAGATTGTGTTTTCGAAAAATATCGATGAGAACGGACGGGAGGATACGGGCGAGCTTTATAAACGGGATACGTCCAGGAGATTTTCGCCGCTCATCGGCCTGAACTTCACATTCAAAAACAACGTTAGAGCGACTATTCGATTCGATAAAACCAGGTCTAAATCTGAATATCTCAAGGAAACCGGTCAATCCAATAAAACCGAATTCAGTTCAAGTACGAATTTCAAGATAAATGTTACCTACAGCCTGACGGCGCCCAAGGGGCTCAAGCTCCCGTTTTTGAAAAAAATAAAATTCGACAGCCAGCTTTCGATGTCGCTTGATATCGAGGTGAGTAAATCGAAAAGAGAATCCTTATTGAGCGGAACGAAGTCAACGGATTCGGATCGCGGCGATATCAAGGTGCAGCCGAGACTGACGTATCAGTTCTCGAGATCCATTACGGGTGGCATAAGGGCGCTCTGGATCGATACCAACGATAAAGTTCAGCAGCGAAAACATCATACACGCGAACTGGGGATAACCACGGAGATAAGGTTTTAGTGAGAAGCGTACCCGCACGCGCGGTTTTATCGACGCTGGGGTTGATTTTCATATCTTGTTCGGAGCAGCCGCAGTTCGACTCCTATAGGGCATTCATGGATCTGGAAAAGATATGTTCCTTCGGCCCCAGGATCGCGGACACGGAATCGCATTTGAAAGCGGGCGAATATATTTATAATACCATGAAAGAAACCACCGATATCTGCCGGGTTCAACGATTTTCCGTATACGATTCCGTATTTAATATTAACAGGAACATGTTTAACATAATAGCGTCATATTATCCGAAGTCAAAGAATCGAATTATGTTATGCGCCCATTGGGACAGCCGGCCGGTTTCCGATATGGAAAGCGACTCCAGCAAGATGCATCTTCCGGTTCTGGGCGCGAATGACGGGGCATCGGGCACGGCTGTTCTTATGGAAATGGGGCGGATATTAAAAAAATATAAACCGCCCGTCGGTGTGGACATCGTATTTTTTGACGGTGAGGATTATGGATCGGACGAGTGGTTATCGGGATGGTTTCTGGGATCGATGCATTTTGCGGAACGGATGGGCGGATACAGGCCTCGATTGGCTTTACTGATCGATATGATTGGGGACGCGGATCTTCAGATTTATAGAGAGGTAATATCCGAAAAATACGCCCGCGATTTGAATGATTATATCTGGCGGATAGCTGAGGAGCAAGGGGCTATCGCTTTCGTCGATTCCGTAAAACATGCGGTTTCCGACGATCATGTATCCCTGCTTTCCAGAGGAATAAAATCCATTGACATTATAGACTTCGATTATCCATACTGGCACACGCAGCAGGATACTCCCGACAAGTGCTCGGCGGAATCGCTGGGAGAGGTTGGCAGGGTACTGGTTACAGCCGTTTATGATGAAAGGATTACGGATTTTTAGACGCAACAGATTATTTTCGCGGCCGTATAATTAAAAGGGTTAATATTATGAGACTTAACGGCTTGACGATTGTTCTGAAAACGATAGCGCTGGTTTTTTTCGTCTTCCAGGTCTGCGTCGCCGACTTTACATCGGTTCGGGAAGGGACACTGGAAGAAAAAGCCCGGGAACGAATGGATTTTGATATTCGGGCTAATGTCGACCTCACCGGGAAAATTCAGATCATCTCCAATCAAACCGGCGATATCAGAATCACATATACCATCACGGCTATCGCCGAATCCAAAACCGAGGCGAACAGATTCCTGGACCTTGTGGATATTAAAATGGACACCAACAGACGTGAAAAAGCGTTTCTGGAAATTCTCGCGCCTTCTCATGTTCCCTGGGGGGGAAGCAAATATAGCGTGAACCTGGAACTTCTCGTGGAGATCCCTGAAAAAATAAATATCGAGGGCGAATGCCGTTTCATGGACATAGAAGTTATCGGGCCATTTCAGGATATAAACCTCGATTGCGATAACTCATCGATTTCCCTCAGCAACATGTACGGATCAGTAAGACTGATCACGACCAATAGCGACATAATCCTGAAATCCATCAGAGGCGATTTGCGAGCCGAGACGACTAACGGGAAAATCACCGTCAAAGGAATGGAAATGGTATCGGGATACGCATTTCTGGAGACGACGAACGGAGTTATTACGCTGGACGGCATACAGGGTTCGATTGAGGCGTATACGACTTACTCTCCGATCAAAGCCGATAACATAGACGCATCTGAGGGATCTGTGGTTTTGAGAACGAATTACGCGCCCATAGATGTATCGAAAGTTATCGGGGAAATAATATGCGAAACCAATTACTATCCGATTAATATCAGCAGCTCGGATATTAATCACGGTCATTCAAAAATCGAGACCAGTTATGCTCCCATAATGGCTCAGTTTAACAGGCTGGAAAACTGTGAAGTCTATATTTCCAGCGAATATAACAATATCGAACTAAAACTGCCGTCGGAAACGTCGGCCAGGCTCGTGGCCTCTGTGGATAAAGGCGGCATAATACATACAAAGGGTATTGCAATAGTACCCGTTTCGCTGGAACCGACCCGCCTGGAGGGGATACTGGGTGAAGGCGATGCCCGGCTTGAAATCAAGGTTAACGGCGTCGGCAATATTGATATAACCGGGCGTTAATTCAGTTGCTCCATGGCGTTTCCCATCCTGAATTCAGCTGGCATAAAAAAGGAGTGTTTATGGCGCGTTTAATTCTGAAGGGAACAATTTTAAGCGTTATCCTTTATTCTTTTTCGATGGGCGGTGTCATCGACGGTTTGGAATATCAATCGGAATCCGTGGCCACCTCGACCCTCGTATCATCCGGGTTGATCAATCCCGCCGGGCTCGCTTTTTACAGCGCCATGGGAATGAGGTATTCCCACAGTTTCTCGGATTCATCGTTTAAGGGGGATAACGCGCTTATGATAAGTTCCAGGCGAGGTTTTTTCGGGCTGGAATGGCTTAATCACAGCGAGGATATTTTTCGAAGGAAATTTACCCTGGCTCTTGGCGATAGATTGCTGCCGAATTTCTATGCCGGCGCGTCGTACAGTTGGTTTAACGGCAGTCCTCTTTATGATAAAATAAAATTGTGGAAGATCGGTCTGATATATCATCCCTTTCCCAGAGCGTCGTTGGGATTTGTCGCCGACAGGATAAATGAGCCGAAGTTCTCTTCCCTCAGGCAGAGACGGCTCTATAGGCCGGGGATAGCCGTTCGTCCCTACGGGGATAAATTGACGCTTTCGTCGGATTTGCGATGGATTGAAGGACAGAACCCGACCGAACTTAGCGGCAATTTCAGGATTGAGGTTCTGCCGTTTTCCAGATTCCATTTCAGCGCGGAATATGTCACCGAGGGAATGTGGAGGTTCGGATTCGTCTATGATTTCGAGAAAACCAAAACGGGCGCGCAGGGGCGTCTGGACAGGTCGCAAGACTACGCGGGAGGAAGCTTTTTTATCGAACTGGGAGCCCTGAACTACAGTCCCTATCTGAGATCCGGGAAGACCGGTTATATGATACTTGACGGCAGTGTCGTCGAAGAATCAACCGGCCGGAGCCTTTTTAGCTCGCCGGGAAAATCCTTTTATAAGGTCATATTGTCTTTAAGGAAGGGCGCCGCAGATCCGGCAATTGAGAGATTGATTATAAAGATTGACGGCGCGCGTTTCAGTTTCGCATCGGCGCAGGAGTTAAGAAACGCCATTATAGAATATAGAAAAAGAGACAAAGAAGTGATTGTTTTCCTGAAGAACGGAAGCAATATTTCGTATTATATAGCCTCCGCCGCCGGTAAAATTGTTATGAGCCCGTCCGGGTATCTCGACCTCAGGGGAATTTATGCCACGGCGACGTTTTATACCGGCACCATGGAGAAGCTGGGAATAGAGGCGCAGGTAATAAAAACGGGACCTCATAAAACCTACGGGGACGCTTTCACAGAAAAAGGACTGTCGGATGAAGCCAGGGAGCAATTGGAATGGCTGATGGACGACCTTTATAAGCAATTCATAAAGGATATATCAAACGGCAGAAAGTTAACGTCAATCGAGATGCATGATATTATCGATAAAGGGCCTTATACCGCAAGAGACGCCTATAAGGCCGGACTGGTAGATAGGCTCGCCTATTACGACGATCTGACAGACGAAATGGTATTGAGACCTTCAGAAACCGTGGATATATATCAACATTTTAACGAGAATTATTACAATTCCAGATGGAGCGAGCCGAAAACGATTGCTATCGTGTACGCCGACGGAAGCATCAGGCCGGGCAAAAGCGGCAGGAGCTTCTGGGATGGTAAAACCGCCGGATCGTCGACAATATCTAAAGCTCTTAAAAGCGTCAGGCGGGATAGAAACATAAAAGCCGTGGTACTGAGGGTCAATTCCCCGGGCGGTGATCTTTTCGCCACGGATGATATACATCGTCAGATAGAGCTTCTCAAGGGCAAGAAACCGCTGGTCGTCTCCATGGGGGGAGTGGCCGCTTCCGGAGGGTACTATATCTCCATGGCCGGCGATGATATCCTCGCGTCGCCTTCGACCATTACCGGCTCCATAGGCGTTGTTGTGGGCAAACCCGATATGTCCGGGTTTTATGAAAAAATAGGTTTGAAAAAAGAGACGATTAAAAGGGGAAAACATTCGGATATAAGAAGCATCGATAGACCCGCGACCGAAGAAGAAATCGGGCTGGTTGAACGCCAGGTGGAACAGTATTACGGTGATTTTGTTAATAAAGTGTCGCAATGGAGAAAGATCGATGTCGACTCCGTTGAAGCCATCGCCGGGGGAAGAGTATGGACCGGGAAACAGGCTATAGAAAATGGCCTTGTCGATTCATACGGGGGCGTCTGGGATGCCATCGAACTGGCGAGGAACAGGGCGGGAATCGACAGCGAAGACAAACTGATCATCAAAACCTATCCGAAATATGGATTCTCGTTGTTCGGCGCCCCGGTGACAGCTGTTATAGAAAGCGAAATCGCCGATATTTTCAAAGGTCGATACCGAAACGGTTTCAGTCTCAGGTTGCCGTATGACCTGGAGATAGAATAGGGGAAGTTTATGAAATCTACAGTAATATCGTTTTTGATATTCTGCGTTCCGTGTCTTTTTGCCGGAGAGTTGTCGTTTCCCGTAGAGGATTTTAAACTCGATAATGGTCTGGAGATTATGTTAATTCCCGATCATTCGTGCCCCTCTGTTACATTACAGATATGGTATAAAACGGGAAGCCGAAACGAACGACCGGGCATAACCGGGATTTCGCATCTGTTCGAGCATCTGATGTTCAAGGGTACCGAAAAATATCCCGGCGGAACCTTCGACAGGTTAATTGAATCCTGCGGAGGCCGGGATAATGCCTGGACCTGGCTGGATAACACGGCATTCTATGAAATCGTACCCTCTCGTAAGTTGGAATTCGTTCTTGAACTCGAGGCCGATCGTGCCAAGAATTTAACTTTAAACCGGGATAATCTGGAATCGGAAAGAAATGTTGTAATTAACGAGCGTCTGTTAACCGTTGATAACTCCCCGGAGTATTCGGCATATGAGGTTCTGATCAATAACGCCTTCGTTCTTCATCCGTATCGCTGGGAGGTAATCGGTTTTATGCAGGATATCCGGAGTATTAAACTGGAGGATTGCCTCGAGTATTACAGGATTAATTACGCCCCCAACAACGCCTTTCTTATAATCGCCGGAGATTTTGATACATCTCAAGCCAGGAAACTGATCGATAGACATTTCGGCCCCTTAAAGGCCGAGCCGCCTCCCGCGCCCGTGAAAGCCGTCGAACCCGAGCAGAGGGGCGAAAAAAGAATCGATTTTCATCGCGCCGCTCAACTGGAAGCGGTCATGATCGGCTACAAAACTCCGGAGGGATCGCATCCGGATATCGTGCCCCTCCAAGTGGCTGCGAAGATTTTATTTGACGGGGAATCGTCTCGCCTTTATCGGCGGCTGGTATATGATGAGGAAAAGGCCTTCTCCATATACGGGGAACTCTCCGTGCATCATGATCCCAATCTATTTTATATATACGCGCAGGCCACTCCCGGCAGCGATCCCGAAGATATAGAAACGGTTATTTACGAGGAAATAGAAAGAATAAAAAATGAGCCGTTAGATCAATACGAGATCCAGAAAGCGAAAAATCAGCTTGAATCGGATTTTATCATGGGCCTGCAATCTAATACCGCACGCGCCGATGCTATTGGAATGTTTGAGGTGAATACCGACGATTATAGAAACGCGTTCGACTATCCCGATAAGGTCCGCGCGGTCGCTCCTGATGACGTTATGAGAGTCGCGAAAAGATACCTTTCAAAGTTGAGAAGAACCGTGGTTAATATAATTCCCGATAACGGGGAAACTGAAATAGACTGATGAATCGAAAAACAACCAGAGGATAGTATGAAAAGTAGAATTGTTATATCTTTACTCCTTCTTTTTTCAATAAATGTTTCGGCTCTATGCGGCGGGATTTCTATGCCGCCTGTTACCGAAAAGAGTCTGCCCAACGGTTTGGAACTGGCGCTGGTCGAAAATCATGAGCTTCCTGTTGTTTATATGAAATTGGTTGTAGCTTCGGGCTCCATGAGAGATCCCGAGGGAAAAGAGGGACTGGCGAGTTTTACCGCAAATATGCTGAAAAGGGGAACTGAGTCCCGTACGAAAAATGCTATCGCCGAGGAAATCGACTTTATCGGCGGGAAAATGGATATCGCCGCCAATCGCGACGCCGTGGAAATTACAGTTGAACTATTGACCGGACACATGGATGCGGGGATTTCCGTTCTTTCGGATATGATGTTAAATCCGGTTTTCGATTCGAGCGAAATCGAAAAATATAAAAAGCAGGTTCTCAATGCCATAATTCAATCCAAAGAGAATCCGTACCGGGTTTGCTCGGAAAATTTTAATCGGTTGCTTTTTGGAGATCATCCTTATTCTCATCCGGTCAGGGGTTATAAAGAATCGGTTGAAAGCATTACCCGGGATGATATAACCGGGTTTTACGGCGATTATATCAGGCCGAACAACTCGTTTCTGATTGTCGCCGGCGATATCGACCCTGGCGTTATCCTGCCTGCCCTGGAGACGGCTTTCGGTTCCTGGAAGAAGAAAGTGATACCGCCTCTATCTATAACTACTCCGCCGGTTCCGGACGGCCGGAAGATTCTATTGATTGATAAACCTGATGCCACCCAGTCACATATTTTCTTCGGAACAATCGGAATAACCAGGCAAAGCGAGTATTATTATCCGTTTACCGTGATGAATTATGTTTTGGGCGCGGGCGTTTCGTTTGTTAATCGTTTGATGACCGAGGTGCGGGAAAAGGGCGGGTTGACCTATGATATCAGGACGATTAACGATTTCAACATATTACCGGGAGGATTTTACTGCCGGACCTCCACCGAAAATGATTCGACATTGAAAGCGATAGAGATGGCCCTGGCTGTAATGAAGGATATGGCTGAAAACGAAGTAAC
>CBFCYP010000064.1:0-16818 GCA_965602185.1 uncultured bacterium | reverse complement strand
TTAACGTCCGTTGACGCGGTCGCGGCGGCGGGCGGCGAAATGTCTACCAAACCGACGGAGTCTTTTAAACCTATATTCACTCCACTTATAGTCAGGTTGTTTTCCACCCTGACCGTATCCATATCCTGTGATACCGCGAATCCCGGATTCCCGGCGCTGTCGAGCACCAGATTGAAATCGTCAATATCCTCCAGGATCTCGTTGATATCATAGGTCTTGTTGGTAATGGGCACATTCCAGGTCGTCAGCCAGGATGGAGATTGCGGCTCATTAATGGAACATGCCGTTAATAAGATTATTGCCGATGCCGGTAAGATTAGTGCGAATGCCGAAAGTCTAAACCGGCTATTCTTCTGTTTTCTCATATTACCCCCCTGTTTTTTTCATTTTTGCGGTAATCACGCGCAATTGACGTGCCATAAAACGGGGGTGAAACGCAATGTGAAACATGTTATAACATGTTGATATTCAATCGATTACGAATCGAAGGTCGGGGAAGGCCGGTTTGCTGGTAAAATGATCAACTGATTCCCTCCACAAGTATAGGATCAATCCAACAGTTTACATTATCCGGACATGATGAACCTATGATCGTTGACTTCGATGATCGTTGTATCTATATTTAAAATATGAGAAAAATCGAGAGACTTTTATACATCCTCTCCCTTCTTCGCACCAACCACTGGCTGAAGGCGTCGGATCTTGCTAGAAAATGCGAGGTGAGCGAAAGAAGTATATACCGGGATATCATTTCGATTTCCGAGGCCAATATCCCCATCTATTTTGACGGCGGTTACAGGTTATTGCATGACGGTTTTTTGCCGCCGGTAAATCTCACCGACAGCGAGGCCGATTTCCTGCTGAGTTTGTTGCGATCGACGATACTTGAGGGAGACAAGCCCTACGGTAAGACCGCCAGGGTTATCATAGACAAAGTCAAGACGGGCAGATCCGCGCCGCAAACGACGAAACCGATTTCCATAGGCGGGGCAAGCCCCGAAAAAAACAATGAATACAAAATAACGCGGCGAATTGAGGAAGCGATCCGGGAAAAAATCGTAATCGAAATTCACTATCTTTCGTTAAAGGGGGAAAAAACCAAAAGGGTTATCGCTCCCTACGCATTGACCTTCCGTAAACGGGCCTGGTATCTGATCGGATACTGTCATTTAAGAAACGACATTCGGACTTTCAGACTGGGAAGGATACAAAAGGTAAAAATGTTATCGGAGAGTTTTGAGATCCCGGACGATTTTTCCATCCGGGATTACTTCCGATCCATGTGGGGCGTTACCAGGGACCGCCTGTATCATTTTAAAGTCAGGTTTTCAAACGAGGCCGCCATAGCGATTAAAACCTCGCGTCATCACCCTGATGAAAAAATAACCGAGCTCGAGAACGGCGACGTTTTATATGAATTGATCGCGGGCGGGGATGAGGAGTTTATTCGCTGGGTTTTGAGTTACGGAAAAAACGCGGAAATTATTTCGCCTGAATTATCCCGAAAAAAAATACAGGCCCTGCTGTCGGAAACATTGAAAAAATATAGGTCAGGTTGCTGATAATATTTTAAATGTCATGCAAATTCTCCCGCCAAAGTCGGGAGGATGGAGCAATCTCCTGATTTTATCCATTTGAAAATCAATGAGATCGCTTCGTCGTCCGGCAGTTGCCGGACTTCTCGCGATGACGATATTTTAATTTGTCGTCAGCTTAACATAAGAAATTATGCGGCGGTAAAACTATTGACTGTTTGTGAATACTCTTAGAATATCATTGTAGGTAACGAATATTATAAGCAGAAAAAGCAGTCCCATTCCGACCTGCTGCCAGATAAGCCTTTTCTTGAACGGTATCGGCCTGCGACGTATACCCTCTATACCCAGAAATACCAGATGGCCGCCATCGAGTACCGGTATAGGGAGGATATTTAGAATTCCGAGATTTATGGAAAGAAACGCGGCGAGGTTAACGAGATACGGCAATCCCCGTCTCAACGCTTTGCCGGCCTGATCCGCTATCATTATGGGGCCGCCGAGGTTTTTGACCGATTCCTGGCGGGAAATTAATTTCCATATAAATTCAAGCGTAACGGCGGTGATAAACACGGTAGCGGTTGCGCCGTCTCTTAACGCCTGCAGAAAACTGGTGGAGTGGAAATCAAACACCGGGTCTACTCCGATCCTGCCTTCGACTCTCTCAATACCCAGCGTATCCACATATTCCAACTTAAGGGTATGCAATGTCGCCTGGAGATTTTCTTCGCCCCGGCTGTATTCAAAAAGGATATCCTGATCCGGGCGTGCCTTGATATATTCCGCCATTTCCTCGAAATCGGATACGGAGTTTCCGTCAACCGATAATATCACATCGCCCTCATTCAGACCGGCCTGGAGGGCGGGGGTATCCGGTCCTATCGAGCCGATTTCGGTCGAACCTGATTTGGGAACGGGATTTCCCCAGGCCCAGAACATGATTATAAAAAGCAGAAAAGCGGCGACGAAATTCATGGCCGGGCCGGCTGTTATAATAATAGCGCGTTTCCAGACCGGGGCCGACATAAACTCGTCCGGTTCGCCGCTCGGTTCGGCTTTATCATCCGCGAAATCGGGAATATCCCCTTTCATGCGCACGTAACCGCCCAGCGGTATGGCGCCGATACAGTATTCGGTTTCGCCGATTTTTTTTGAAAGCAGGTTGGGGGGGAAACCGAGAGAAAATTTATCGACTTTTATGCCCGATCGTTTGGCGGCGATAAAATGTCCCAACTCGTGGACAAATACCAGCAATCCCAATATGCATATAAACGGTAGAATCCAATCAAACATAGTTTTCCCTCATCCAGATATTATAAACATCCCATTCAAAATAAAGTTCCTGCTTTCGTCTCATGATCAAGGCCTTACGCCATTAATAATTTCTTCGGCAATTTTCCTGCCATTTTTATCCGCTTCCATAATAGATTCAATACTATCTACGTTAAAAGACCCCGATTTATTCATTGTTTTTTCAACAATATGAAAAATATCGGTAAATTTTATTTTTCGATTTATAAAAGCATCCACCGCCACCTCGTTCGAGGCATTGAAGATTACGGGGGCGGTTCCGCCTATATTCAAGGCTTCCCGCGCGAGATTTATGGAGGGAAATTTCTCGTTATCGGGCGGCTCGAATTCCAGCGAGAATCGGTTATTGAAATCGAGATCGGCCCGGTCCATTTCCCGGCGCTGAGGATAAAACAAAGCGTATTGAATAGGCAAACACATATCCGGCCTCGAGAGCTGGGCGATAATGCTGCCGTCCACGAATTCGACCATGGAGTGCACAATCGATTGGGGATGAATTACCACATCAATCTTTTCAGGAGGGATATTAAACAGGTATGCGGCTTCAATTACTTCAAGGCCCTTGTTCATCATCGTCGCCGAGTCTATTGTAATTTTATTTCCCATTTTCCAGGTGGGATGATCGAGAGCCTGCTCGACGGTTATTTCGGACATCTTTTCTTTGGGGAATTTCCTGAACGGCCCGCCGGAAGAAGTCAGGATCAGACGGCGGATTTCTTTGTTTTCGCCCGCTTTCAGGCATTGAAAGATGGCCGAATGCTCGGAATCGACCGGGATTATTTCCGCGCCGTATTCGGCAACAGTTTTGTTGACAAGTTTCCCGCCGGCAACCATGGACTCTTTGTTGGCCAACGCTATCCGTTTGCCAGCCCGGGCGGCGGTGAGGGTCGAACGCAATCCGGCGAAACCGGAAACGGCGTTAAGAACGATATCTACATCGGGATGAGACGCCAGATCTTCCAATCCCTTCGGGCCTGTGAATAATTCTGTATCTTCGGGGAGCGAGGATTTAAAATCGCGCGCCCGATCTTCATTGGCAACACAGACAACATCGGGGGTATACTCTTTTATTTGCGATAACAGCGTTTCGGTATCGCTTTTAACGGAGAGCCCGAAAACGTTAAACTCCTCCGGAAACCGGGATATTACCCAGAGGGCGTTTTTACCGATCGATCCGGAGGAGCCTAATACGACAATATTTTTCACATTAATTGATTCTATTCTTCAGGAATACCCTCAACGCGAGATAGCTTTTTCATAATTACAGGCTCAACAGGCTTATCTTTTACGGTTTCTACATTGCCAATCTTGTCGACTACATCCATACCCTGGATTACCCTGGCAAACGATGTAAAACCTCTGCTATCAAGATCAAATTTGTTTCCCTTGGTATGGTCATTTAAGTTAATATAAAATTGACAATTAGACGCTCCGAGGTCAGAACGCGCCATTGCTGCCGTCCCCCGAATTTGGGGAGGTGCTGGCGGTTTTTCGTCGGGAAGTCTGTCGGGTCCCATACTTCCGGAGCCGGTTCCGGTAGGATCGCCACCCTGGACGACGAAATCTTTGACTATTCTGTGAAAGGTAAGGCTATCGTATTTGCCCTCCTTAACTTTGGTTAAAAAGTTCTGGGCGTGAATAGGCGTTTCTTTCAGGAATACCTCAAAGTAAATATCGCCGTGGTTGGTTTCGATTTTGACAATGGGATTTTTCTCAGGAATCATCTCTTCCCCTTCGGTTTCCTCCTGAGCAATGCAGTATCCGGCGATCAGGCAAAGCGGCAGGATCAATAAAACAAGTTTCTTCAGCAATTTAGCCTCCTCATTTATCAATTAAAACACTTATCAGTCTCTTCGATACTATTTTACTCCCGTAACTGAAAAACGATCCCTACGGGACATTTATGATTTACAAAAATAATAATTGAAAGTCCAGAAATTTATGGCCGGTATTTCCAATAATAAGCCCCGGTTTCAGTTACAGCGAAAAAACAACGGGCGGGTTATTTACCCGCCCGTAGCATCGCATTAAAAAATCATCAAAAAAGGCTCTATCACCCTGGGGTTATCAATTATTCTATACGACTCCCTGGTCAAGCATGGCGTCAGCGACTTTTATGAAACCGGCAACATTGGCGCCCATAACATAATTTCCGGGATCATCGAATTCCTGAGAGGTTTCCAGGGCGCTTCTATGTATGCTGCGCATGATGCCATGGAGTCTTTCATCGACTTCCTCGCGAGTCCAACTGAGACGCAGGCTGTTCTGCGACATCTCCAGACCGGATGTGGCGACGCCTCCGGCATTGGCCGCCTTTCCGGGGCCGAAAAGTATCTTTTTCTTAACGAACAAATCCACGGCCTCGGGAGTGGACGGCATGTTGGCTCCTTCGGAAACGACATAACAGCCATTATCGATTAATATTTTCGCGTCATTACCGTCAAGCTCATTCTGGGTTGCGCACGGAAGAGCGATATCGACGGGGACGTTCCATACGCCTCTACCCTCATGATAATCGCATTTAAACTTTTCGGCATACTCTCTGATTCTGCCGCGGCGGATATTCTTAAGCTCCATAATGTAGGCCAGTTTTTCCCCGTCAACGCCTGCCTTGTCGTAGATATACCCGCTGGAATCGGAGAGAGTTACAACCTTACCGCCGAGCTGATTCACTTTCTCGGTGGCATACTGAGCAACATTTCCCGAGCCTGAAACCGATACGGTCTTACCTTCAACAGACTCTTCGCGGGTTTTCAGCATCTCCTCGGCGAAATAAACCGCACCGTACCCCGTGGCTTCGGGACGGATCAAACTTCCGCCCCAGTTGATGCCCTTGCCCGTAAGGACTCCTTCAAACGCATTACGGAGTTTTTTGTACTGCCCGAAAAGGAAGCCTATTTCCCTTCCGCCGACGCCGATATCCCCTGCCGGAACGTCCGTATCAGGCCCGATATGACGGAAAAGTTCGCTCATGAAGCTTTGGCAGAAACGCATGACCTCGAGATCGGATTTGCCTTTGGGATCGAAATTGGCCCCGCCTTTGCCTCCACCCATGGGGAGCGTGGTAAGGCTGTTCTTAAATACCTGCTCGAATCCCAGGAACTTCAGTATGCCCAGGTTAACTGTGGGATGAAAACGCAATCCGCCCTTGTATGGTCCGATAGCGCTGTTAAACTCCACACGGTAGCCAATGTTAACCTGAGGTACGCCTTTATCGTCGACCCAGGGAACGCGGAAAATAATCACCCTTTCCGGTTCAACAATACGCTCCAGAATACGGGCATCGGCGTATTTGGGATGGCGGTCGATAACCGGTATTAACGAATCAACCACTTCACGAACAGCTTGATGGAATTCGGGTTCGCCGGGGTGAGTGGCGATGACTTTTTCCATGAAAGCGTCGGCTTTGTTCGACATGATAACTCCTTGCCTTTTACCACACCCCCCTGGGGAGAGGGGAAATCCGATTCAACTATTTTTTCCTCGGCGGTCCATAATGGGGACATAAAACAGGCGCCGAGTTTGTTCCAAATTTCACAAATCAAACGGTATAATAAAAATCCTTTGCGTTTAGTCAAGAAAAATATTTGACTTTAATTCTATTCTCGTTTTACTTTTTTTAACATAAAAGTTTAGCCCCGAAACAGTATGCGGAACATCGGCAGAAGGATGTTTATAGAGTCGTAACTTATTGCTATAGAGCGCATTACCCTCCCCTGGCGGTCGATTCTGCTGTCCATGTCTTCCTTTATGATTTTATTGATAAGGGAAAATATTTGAAGATCCGTCGGTGTATATCGGAGGGTTTTATATAAATTGTCTTATTCCGTTATAAAACCGGATATTATCATTTTCTCTTTGTTGTCTTCTTTGCTTTTTTCTTCGCTTTTTTCACGACAGTCCTTCTGACTTTTCCCTGTTTCAGGGTCGCCTTTACGACCTTTGTTAAATCCCCGGGGTCCGCCATGATGTAATTAACGCCTTTACCTTTCAAAAGCTTCTTTGCCTTATCCTGTTTAGCTTTAGGAACGATAAAAACCGTCGGGATTTTATAGGCTTTCAGAGAGGATAGTATATCTTCTTCAATCTTCGGTTCCATCGATAGGGCGAAGAATTTATGGAGATAACCGACCACTGCCGAAATATGATCAGTTCTGCTAATGTGGGCGATAAACTTCCCGTGATTATCCCAACCATTCGAGAGGGGCAGCGTATCGACGCCGTCCACAAGAAGATTCGTTAATAATTCGGAATTGGTTCCCTCCATGTACCCGATTGTTTTCATGAGACTTCCCTTACTTTTATTATGAAAAACTGAAACTGAAACGACAGGGTTCCAAAGGAATGCAAAAGATTAAATCACAGGATTTTTATACAATCATTTCAATGATTGAACAAGGATTTTTTATGTTTACAAAACGTCAGACTCTACTATTGTCCGATATTTCTCAAACATCTCGGATGCCGAGACTTCGAAGCAGATAAAATATGAAATAAAATTTTATACTTTGACAAGGGAAAAATGAAGATGTTTTTTAAACGGGACAAATTAACAATTTTGAAAAGGAGATATTATGAACGGTATCTGCCACATTGAAATCCCATCCAAGGATTACGAAAAAGCGAAGAGGTTTTACGGTGAGGTCTTCGGCTGGGAATGCCATGATATGCCAGAAATGAAGTATGTCACCTACAAGCCGCAGGACGGTCCGGGCGGCGGTTTCGATAAGTCTCTTGAAATAGCTTCCAAGCCCGGCATTACCATATACATCGAGGTCGATGACATCGAGGCCGCCATAAAGAAAGCCGAGGACGCGGGCGGGAAATGCATGAAAGAGAAAACCCAGATATCGCCTGAATACGGCTATTACGCCTTTGTCTCTGATCTCGAGGGAAATAAGATAGGTCTCTGGGGCAAGAAATAAATCAGAAAAAACATGGCAGTAAAAAAAACTGCGCCGGGATCGGCGCAGATTTGATTTTCAGAAATTTAATTCAATGTTTTCGTTTCGCCAGTTTCAGTCTATTCCTGGCTCGCTCTATGGACGCGTAAACCCGTTCGGTATCCACGTGCAGTTCGGCCTTGTGCAGAAGACGTTCACGAGCCCTTTTTAGCGATTCCTCGGCGCGCTCCGGATCAATCTCGTCCGCTGATTCGATAGCGTCCGCAAGGATCGTGGCGATATTGCCAGAAACCTCCAGAAATCCGCCGGAAATAGAATAAAACGTCTCATTGCCGCCTTCGTCGATTACGGAAAGTATCCCGGGCATAAGGGCCGTAATAAGGGGAGCGTGATTGGATAAGATTCCGAGATAACCCTCGCTGCCGGGCGCGACAATAGAACGGACATCCGTCTCGAAGACGGTTTTTTCCGGCGTGACAACTGAAAGCTTAAACAATATTATGCCTCGGCTTTCATCTGCTCATACTTTTCAAGGACCATATCAATTCCACCGAGCATATAAAACGCCTGCTCGGGGATCTCATCGTGTTTGCCTTCGAGGATTTCTTTAAACCCTCGAATCGTATCTTCGACTTTGACATACTGTCCTTTGGTTCCGGTAAACTCCTCGGCTACGAAAAACGGCTGTGACAGGAACTTCTGGATTTTCCTGGCGCGGGACACGATGAGCTTATCTTCCTCGGAAAGCTCGTCAATACCGAGAATAGCGATAATATCTTGAAGATCCTTATACCTCTGGAGAACTTTTTGAATTCTGCGAGCGACATCGTAATGTTCCTGTCCTACAATATTGGGATCCAGAATGCGGCTGGTGGACGACAGTGGGTCAACCGCCGGATATATACCGAGCTCCACAATCTGTCTCGAAAGAACCGTCGTCGCGTCGAGGTGGGCAAAAGTTGTCGCCGGAGCGGGGTCGGTCAGGTCGTCCGCGGGGACGTAAATCGCCTGTACCGAGGTAATAGATCCTGCTTTGGTGGAGGTAATTCTTTCCTGAAGCGCGCCCATTTCAGTTCCCAGAGTGGGCTGATATCCCACGGCGGACGGCATTCTGCCGAGAAGCGCGGACACCTCGGAACCGGCCTGAACGAATCGGAAAATGTTGTCAATAAACACCAATACGTCCTGACCGCCCTCATCGCGGAAATACTCCGCCATACTCAGTCCGGCAAGTCCTACCCGTAAACGAGCTCCCGGAGGTTCGTTCATCTGTCCAAAGACCATGCAGGTTTTGGAAATAACGCCTGAAGCTTTCATCTCGAGCCAGAGATCGTTGCCCTCGCGGGTTCTTTCGCCGACACCGCAAAAAACGGAATAACCGCCGTGCTCGGAGGCGATATTACGGATAAGCTCCATAATAATAACCGTTTTGCCTACACCGGCTCCGCCGAAAAGACCCACTTTCCCGCCCTTGGGATAGGGTTGAAGAAGATCGATCACCTTAATGCCGGTCTCGAAAATCTCCGTTTCGGTTTCCTGCTCGGCAATACCGGGGGCGGGACGATGAATGGGGTATCTCTTTTCGTGAACGCATTCGCCCAACTCGTCAATCGGTTCTCCGAGAAGGTTGAAGACGCGGCCGAGAGTGTTTTCTCCCACGGGAACCGAGATCGGCGCACCGGTATCAAGAGCGGGCATCCCGCGAACCAGGCCGTCGGTGGATGATAAAGCCACGCACCTTACGACATTATCGCCGATATGCATGGCCACTTCGGCGGTGAGGTCGATTCCCTTTTCCTCGTTTTTTATTTTTATGGCGTTGTAAATGTTAGGCAAACGGTTGGATGGGAATTCGCAATCCAACGTGGGTCCGATCACCTGAACTATTTTCCCGTAATTTTCCTCTGCCATATTTATTCCCTTTATTAAAAATTGGTCTATCTATTCAAAGTCTCTCATTTCAAAGCCTCTACTCCGCCGACGATATCCAGAAGTTCTTTGGTGATGGCGGCCTGACGGGCTTTATTCCTTTGCAGGGTTAAGGCGTCAATCATTTCGCCGGCGTTTCTGGTGGCGTTACCCATAGCGATCATCTGCGATCCATGCTCGGAGGCGAAAGCCTCCAATAACATTTGCAGTACTTTAGTGACACAAAACTTCGGTATCAGGTTTGAAAATATATTGTCGGCGTCGGGCTCGAAGATATAATCGGAAACCGCGCCTTCCTCGGATTCCGGTTTCTCAATAGGCAGAAAACGCTCCAGCGTTATCCGATAACTTACCGTGGAAACGAAGCGGGTGTATAGAAGCCGAACCTCATCGACTTCGCGGGATGAGAAAAGATCGATTATATCCGTCACGAGTTCCTTGATCCTCCCCAGCTCGATTTTAGCGCTATAGTCGGTTATGGCGAAAGCTATAGGGTGCGGCCGCCTTTTGAAATAGGTATATGCCTTTTTGCCGATAATACCGAGTTGCACGGTATCCGGTGGCGACTCCTTGACATAGGCCGAGGCCGTTCGAATAATATTGGAGCTGTAGGAGCCGGTGAAACCTCTATCGGACGTAACAAGAACGAGCAGTTTCTTTTTTACGTCCCTTTGCTCAAACAGCGGGTGCTCCAATCCCGCCGCCGCCGAGGAAAGAGATTCCAGCATTTGCTGCATCTTGAGCCCATAGGGGCGGGCGGATTCCACCCTGGCCTGGGCCTTGCGCAGCTTGGCTGCGGCAACCATTTCCATGGCCTTGGTTATTTGCTGGGTGTTTTCGACCGATCTGATTCGGCGTTTTATATCTCGAAGTGTGGGCATCTTATCCTATCCGCTTCCGGGATTTTAGCTCAGGATTTAAAGCCTGGCTTTAAACTCCTCCTTGAATTTTCCGACAGCGTCTTTTAGTTTTGCCGCGGTACTTTCCTCGATATCCTTTTTGGTCGCGATGTCGTGGAAAATATCAGGATATTTATCTTCAACATACGAATAAAGATTTTCCTCGAACTTCGCGCAGCCCTCCATCGGAATATCATCGAGGTAACCGTTTACCGCGGCCCAGATTATAACCACCTGTTTTTCAAGGGGCATGGGGACATACTGTCCCTGTTTGAGGATCTCAACCATTCTTGAACCCCGGGTAAGCTGTTTTTGTGTGGCGGCATCGAGATCGGAGCCGAATTGGGCAAAAGCGGCGAGCTCACGGTACTGCGCGAGATCGAGCCTTAAGCGCCCCGCGACCCTTTTCATGGCCTTGGTCTGCGCATTTCCGCCGACACGCGAAACCGAAATTCCGACGTTAATCGCCGGTCTAATACCAGAATAAAATAGATCCGCTTCGAGAAAGATCTGGCCGTCGGTAATTGAAATAACGTTGGTGGGGATATACGCGGAAACGTCGCCCGCCTGTGTTTCAATAACCGGCATGGCCGTCAAAGAACCCCCGCCGTTGGCGTCGGACAGTTTGGCGGCGCGTTCCAATAAACGCGAATGCAGATAAAAAACGTCCCCGGGATAAGCCTCGCGGCCGGGGGGTCGCCTTACCAGAAGGGAAAGCTGCCTGTAAGCCTGGGCGTGTTTCGACAGGTCATCATAGATACAGAGCGCATGCTTGCCGTTATACAGCAATTCCTCACCCATGGCGCATCCCGCGTAAGGCGCAATAAACTGCAAAGGCGCAGGATTTTCGGCGCTGGCCACAATGACGGTAGTGTACTCCATGGCGCCGTGCTTTTCGAGTGTTTCGACTACCTTGGCTACAGTGGAGGCTTTTTGTCCTATGGCGACATAGAAACAGAAAATATCGGAGTCACGCTGGTTTATAATGGTGTCTATTGCCAGCGCCGTTTTACCTGTCTGCCGATCACCGATAATAAGCTCTCTCTGACCGCGTCCGATGGGAATCATGGAATCGATAGCTTTCAAGCCGGTCTGAACCGGTTCTTTAACAGGTTGTCTGCTGACCACGTTGGGCGCGCCGCCTTCGATGGGACGATATGTATCCGTAACGATTGGACCCTTGCCGTCTACCGGCTGGCCGAGCGAATTGACGACACGTCCGACAAGTGCATCGCCCGCGGGGACCCTGGCGACGGCGCCTGTTCTTTTTACGGTATCGCCTTCCTTTATTTTGGTATCGTCGCCGAAAATAGCGGCCGACACCGAATCCTCTTCCAGATTCAGAACCAAACCGATAATATCATTAGGGAAAGCAAGCAGTTCCGACTGCATCGCGTCTTCCAGTCCCCAGATTCGCGCGATACCGTCCCCGACCTGCAGAATCGTCCCCACAGATTCCATTTCCAGTTTGGTATCGTACTTTTCAATCTCTTTTTGAAGAATGGAACTTACTTCTTCAGGTCGAAATGCCATAAAAGAACCCCTTTAAAAAACCTTTAACGACATCAAATCATGTTTTAATGTATCCAGCTGATTTCTAACCGACCTATCGATTATGTTATAATTCAACTGGACGATTATACCCCCCAGAATACTCTTATCTATCCTGTGCAGAATCTCAACATCTTTACTGGTGATGGACATCAGCTTATCGCGAAGCCTGTTTTTGTAATCATCCTCGATATAAACCGCGGTCGTCACTCTGGCCTTAATAAGCCCCTTATAATCCTCAACAAGCAACTCGAACTCGCGCGCTATTTCGCCCAGATGATCTACCCTGCCCTTTTCAATAAGCAGAAGAAGGAATGATACCAGAGACGGAGAAAGCCTGGTGGTAAACAACGTCCTCACCATGGCGATCTTCTGCTCGGTAGGGACCTGTGGCGCCGCTAAAAATCCGATAAATCGTTTATCTTTATCGCTGAAGGATTTTAACTGGAATATCTCCGACGATATTATATCGATCGTCCCTTTTTTCAAGGCGACGTTGAATAAAGCGTGAGCGTAACGTTTGGCGACGTGAGTGTCCTTCATTCAGATTATTCGACCTCCTTCAGGAAATCCTCCAGAAGCCTTTTCTGTTCCGCTTCGTCGAGTTTGATAGAAATAATTTTCTCCGCCGCAGTCATGGCCATACCGACCACTTCGTCGCGAAGTTCAACTCGGGCTTTGGCTATATCCCGGGATAGTTCCTCGCGGGATTTTTCCACTATTTGATGGGCCTCCTCACGGGCCTGTTCCCTGATCTCGGTGGCGATTCTGTTTCCCTCACCAACCGCGTCCTGGATTTTGCTTCGGGCCTCGGTCTCTATGTCTTTGAGTTTGGCGTTATAATCATCCAGAAGCGTCTCGGCGTCCGATTTTATTTTCTCCGCGTCATCAATGTCTCCCGCAATCTTATTCCTGCGATCCTCGAGCATTTTCAGAAGCGGCTTCCAGGCAAACGCCTTTAAAATCCAGACCGTCAAAAGGAAACCAATGATCTGGGTGACTATCAGACCCCAGTTGAGATCCAACGAATGGGCTATTTCTCCCATCTTTCTTCTTTTCTACTTAATAAGGATTACGGCCACCAGAGCGTAAATCGTCAAGGCTTCGATAAAGGCGGCACCAATAATCATCGCGGTTTGAATTTTGCCGGCTGCGTCAGGCTGACGTCCCATAGCCTCCATGGCCGAGCCGACGGCTTTACCAAGTCCGAGTCCAGAACCCAAGGCGGCAACGCCCACCGCCAACGGTAAAAGGAATCCAACTGCAGTTTTGGGGTCCATTATTCCTCCTTTAATGATTTTCTTCTTCGTGATGAGTCATTAATGAAAAATAAATTGTCGCAAGTAGGCTGAATACCAGCGCCTGCACGAAGCTTGTCAGCATGGCCAGGAAAATAAACGGCAGGTGTAACGGCAGGCCCACGGGTACAGGAATAAAACTCAAAATGGTCACTCCCAGAGTGGCGAAAATAGCGAGAAGCATATCCTCGCCGGAGATATTGCCGAACAGACGGAGCGAAAGCGATACCGGCTTAGCAAGCTCGCCGATTATATGCAGAGGAAGGTTCAGCGGAACAAGACACCATTCAACGACGGATTTCGGCGAACCGGCAAGATGATGTATATACCCGAGAATCCCGAAATTTCTCAAACCGGTAAACTGCACGTATAAAAATACGCAGAGAGCCAGCGCCAGGGTGGTGTTGAGTTTCGAGGTGGAAGAGAACATCCCCGGAATTAACCCGAGGAGATTCATACAGAAAATATAGATAAATAAAGTACCGATAAAGGGCACGAATTTTCTTCCCTGCTCGCCAAGAATGGATACGACCATATTGGAAAGAACTTCGACAATCCATTCCATCAGATTCTGCGCCGGACCCGGTATAAGAGATCTTTTTCGATATGCCGCGTATGCCAGAAGGGAGAGAAATACGGCAACGACTACAGAATAAACGACTATCCTGTACTCGAAAAGGAACTGCGTAAAACCGGTGTGAAAGTAATGGTTCAGGATTTCAACCAGATTCGGGAATTCGGGAGAATGTTGAGCGGCAGCTTCCCCGCCACGCTCGGCAGCGTGCGCCAGCGTGTCGGCGGTATGAGGAGTCACGTTTTCAGAGAAATTTACATTTAATAATAAGGACGTGAAAAATCCGGTCATGCGCCGTTCTCCCCGGGATTTATTTTATTATCCGTTTTCAATATGGACCTGCTTAGGCCCTTAAAAACCGATACGATCAAAATGCCCGAAAATCCCCATAAAAGGCCGCCAGCCGAAAGGTAATCCCAAGTTAGAAGAAAGTAACCGATGCCGTAAAGGACCGGTATTTTGAAAAACAGGATCAGAAGCCCGAATTTCAGGTTGCGTTTTCCCGGTTTTACCAGGCTGAGGATAACGAATTTGATCGCCAATAAATTCAATACTCCCCAGACGGCGCCTATTATTACCGACAGACCGAAACTGTATCCCATATATAATATTAAAAAAGGAGTTACGAAAATTGCGAAAATAAGGGTGGTCTTTATGACTCTATCGATGAACTCTAAGCCCAATTCAGTTATCGCCTTCCCTGATAATCTGTTTAATTATCCTGTAGGCTTCCATTCCGCCCGCGGCCACTCCCAAGAGTAAGAAAACAACCATCAGAACATTTGATGTCCCCAGCAGACTGTCGAGATAAGTCCCCAGAAAATATCCGACTGCCGGGCCGGCCAACATAATAAGCGGAATCGTGGTCGCCATGGCAATCTGCCGGTATCCCCTAAGCCGTTCCTTTTCGGACGGTTTGGGCTTACGATCGCCTAACGACATCGCTTCCCGCCAAAAACAGTCTGCAAATTAAACACAATAATTTTGGCCTGTCAAGTGAAAAAAATAACAAACTCTATCTTCATACCCTATTAATCCTCAAGCCGTTGCGGGGGCGGCCCATCATAAATATAGTCGGAAATTCCCAGCTTTCTCATCGGTTTTTCGCGAGTCAGTTCTTCATTCGCATGCGCGATCAACCCCACGGTTCTGGAAATAATAAAGAAACCTTTTCCCAGTTTCCAGTCGAAACCCATATCGGAAATGACCACCGCGATTGCGCCGTCTACATTGATGGGCAACGACTTACCCTGATCTTTAAATGATTTCTCAAGGGCTTTGGCCAGGGTCTGATGTTTGCCGGAAAAATCGAGCTCGTCGGCCATCTCGAACAATCTTACCGTCCGGGGATCGGTCTTATGGAGACGATGCCCGAAGCCCGGCATCCTTAGATTTTTCGCCTTCAAGTCGGCCAGCAATCCTGCGGCAATTTCGGATGGTTCCCCCCCTTTTCGGGCATATTCCTGCAATATCCTGGCACATTGCTCGATGGCGCCGCCGTGGGTATCGCCGACGGTAAGTATCCCTCCGGCCACAGCCGCGTTCAAAGGATTGCCGCCGGACATGACAGTTCTGGCGGCCAGGGACGACGGAGGCGTTACGCCATGATCGACAGAGCTGGTCAGGATGGCGTCCATCATTTTGCCTTCGGCCGCGGTCGGCAGCTGGCCTTTGAGCACCAGATAGGCGACCTCGGCGAAGGTTTTTCGTCCCATCAGGTCGACTATGTTATAGCCCCTCACGCGAATTTCGCCCGGGGCGATACTGGTAATTCCGGTTTTGGGTTTATCGTCAGGCATCTCATTAACCTCTTGGATTAAATTATAATTTCAGGGATTGAATTATACCTTTAAGAATTGAAGATGCAAATAAAATAATTCTTATGGTGGAAATACTATAAATATTGGCTCCAGAGTGGAGATTTCTATCGTTTGCCCTTAGCTTTTAATTTGGCGTCTATGAGCTGTTTATGAGTAAGACCAAGTAAGAACGAGAGCTTATGTGCCAGGTTATCCTCATGACCGCTCAGTTCGCCATCGGCATAAACTAATTTCCAAATTTCCTCCAAGGCCCTTATCCTGTCCTCCTCGGAATAGTTCTGCTTTATGGTCTTTGTGAACCTGTAAATATCGATACTGCCTTTTAGCTCCTCCTCGGCGATCTTGATTAATTCGTGCGCTTCATCCGGGCTGAGATCGAACCTTTCCGTTAAAACCTCGATAATATGATCTCGTTCGTCTTTGGTGAATTCATCGTCGGCATTCGCCATTTCAACCAACACGGCGCAGGTGGCGACGCGGATTTTGGTCTCCGGATCGGCTTGAGCGACACTTTCGGCCGGTTTGTTCTCGGTTAAAATTTTTTTCAGAAAGGATATCACAATTACTCCCTGAATAACGGGCCGATAATATTATCGGCCCGTTAATATAAACAATCTGAGTTGATTTTTCTATCTCTTAAATGTCGCCTTCTGTTTTTCGTCAGTATTATTCCTGAGTATTACTCCGGAATTATGCCCACTGAAGTCTTTTCCCGCGGTACGCGATACTATCGGCGGGCAATCCTGACACGGGGCAACATCGGGACCGCCCTTGAAATAGGCCACCATATAGGTAACATCAAGGCCGTTGAACATGCAGGAGGCATTAACATCGCCAGCAACATACCAGGTATCACCGGGCGTGCATTCGCATTCGTATTCCGGCGCCGGCCCACCTTTGAAATAGGATACGGCGAAAGTAACGTCCAAACCGTTGAAATCATCGCTGTTGTTAACATCGCCAATAACATAATCGCATCCCGCCGAGGTGGTAACGT
>CBFCYP010000063.1:0-16834 GCA_965602185.1 uncultured bacterium | reverse complement strand
TATCCGAAATCGAAATATAAATTTCAATAGAATAGGGGGGTAGGACTTTTGTTAAAGCTCGCGTTCCTCTGGCACCAGCACCAACCTTATTATAAAAACCTCCTGACGGGCGATTATATGTTGCCGTGGGTCCGGCTTCATGGAGTAAAAGATTATCTCGATATGGTGGAAATCCTCAAAGATTATCCGTCAATCCGGCAGATATTCAACATGGTTCCATCGTTGCTCGAGCAGATAATGGATTACGCCGCGGGCACTGCCACCGATCCCCATCTGAAGCTCAGCCAAAAGAGGCCTTCGGAATTGAGTGTCGAGGATAAAATTCAAATGACAGAATTACTTTTCCAGGCCAATTATGATAACCTAATCGCGCCATTCAGGAAATACAGGTCTCTTTATAATTCCAGGAAAAATGCCGTCAACGAATGGACCGAGGATGACTGGAGGGATCTGCAGTGCCTCGCGAATCTGGCCTGGATCGATCCCCTGTTCAGGAAAAAGGGAAGACTTAAAGATTTGACGAGAAAAGGGGAGGGGTACTCCGAAGAAGATAAACATGAAATCCTCAAGTTCCAGCGAGAGATCATTTCCAGGATTATTCCCACATTAAAAGAGTACATGCAGTCGGGGCAGATCGAAATTTCAGTTACCCCGTTCTTTCACCCGATAATGCCGCTTCTTTACGACTCCTCCAGCGCCTTAGCCGCGATGCCGCACGCCCCCATGCCGCAAGACCGATTCAGGCATCCCGAAGACGTGGATAAACAGGTTGAGATGGCGGTAAATTTATATAAGGGATTATTTGAAAAATCCCCCGCGGGCATGTGGCCGTCTGAGGGATCGGTATCCGAGGAGATTCTGCCTATTTTACAGAAACATGGCATAAAATGGATTGCGACCGACGAGGAAATCCTTGCCGAAAGCATGTCCGTACCCTCCAGGTCAGCCGGCGGCGGCGATCTTGTATCGTCCGGAGAATTATACAGATGTTATAAATTTCAAAAAGATAAAACCGGGATGACAGTATTTTTCAGAGATCACGCCCTTTCGGATAAAATCGGGTTTGTCTATTCCGGGTGGGAGCCGGAAAAGGCCGCGACCGATTTGATAAACAAACTTAAAGCAATACATCAAAACTTAATAAAAAATAACGTCTCCGATCCCATCGTCTCCATAATTCTCGATGGTGAAAACGCCTGGGAGTATTATAAAAATGACGGCCATGATTTTTTAAACGCCATATATGCAAAGATTTCGAAACAACCATGGATAGAAACTACTACTTATGGCGGTTTCTTATCCGGAAAACCGGAACGTGGTAAACTAAAAAAACTCTTTCCCGGCAGTTGGATAAATCATAATTTCTCGGTCTGGATTGGTCATGAAGAGGATAATAAAGCCTGGGATTTGCTGTCGAGGGCACGCAAAGAACTTGTTGATTTTCAAAAGCTTAACCCTGATTTCGAGAAGTCGAAGCTCGATAGCGCCTGGCGGGAAATCTATATAGCCGAGGGTTCCGATTGGTGCTGGTGGTTCGGGGACGATCATGTAGGTCCGAACAACGATGAATTCGACAGCCTCTACAGGTCTCATCTGGCGAATGTATACCATTTTACGGAACGCGAACCGCCGGAGGAACTATTCAGGCCGGTTCGATCCAGTTTTATCCTGGCCCATATTTCAAAACCGATAGACTATATAACTCCGACTATAGACGGTCATCTGACCGATTATTATGAATGGAATCAGGCGGGATTTTTTGATTGCATGAAGGCCGGGTCGACCATGCATAAATCGGAAAATATATTGCAGGGTATTTGGTTCGGGTACGACAATGAAAATCTATATTTGATGATGAAAGGCGGAATAACCGTAGACTTAGATAGGCTTAAAGCCCACGATATCGAAATAGAATTTCAGGACCCGAAGAAAAGCCAAATCAATATAAAAGGTGATTCCGTTGAATTCATTATTGACGGTAAAACGATAGATAATTTGAAATTCGGATTTGAACACCTTCTGGAAATCGCCGTCCCGCTAAACAAGCTTCATTTAGGTAAGGATAATAATATTTACTTGAGGATATTTATAAAAAAAGACGGTAAACTGATTGAAAGCTGGCCGCCGGCCGATTCTCTCGTAATTCCGATTCCGAAAGAGGGTTCCAGCGACATACCTTGGATTGTTTGATTTTTTCATAGTCCTATAAGATATATTATGTAAACTTTAACTCTGTGCCGATCTTCTTTGGGTATTCCCTATTTCCTATCTCGCTACTATATTCAATAATTTTCCGGGTATAAAAATCTTTTTTATAACCTTTTTTCCGACCAGATGCTTTGATACTTTTTCATCTGTTATGGCGTGTTTAAATAACATCTCCCCGGATATATCTGCCGATACGTTGAAACTACCTCGCAACTTTCCGTTTATTTGAACGACCATGGTAATTTCATCCAGTTCCAGGGCGGATTTATCATATTCTGGCCATTTTTGATTGAAAACGCTGGGATTACCTCCCGCCATCTCCCATAGTTCTTCGCCCAAATGAGGCGCCATGGGAGCGATTAGAAGAATCAATGTCTTAAGAGAAAAGTAAAATAATTCGGGTTCGACAACGCTTTCCTCATCGGCTTTGTACAAATCGTTAAGCAATTCCATCAGGGCCGCCACGGCGGTATTAAACTCAAGCTCTTCAATGTCTTCGGAGACGCGCTTGATGGTCAGATTCAGACGGTAGTCCAGATACGGATTTTTGCCCTCAATGCCCGCGTATTTCAATCCCAGGTAGCTTTTCAGGTAATTGGAATGCTTTTCTATGATTCTGTATACTCTTTTGAGGAAACGCGCTATGCCTACGATCCCGGTATCATCCCAATCGCCCCCCAGGCTGTAGGATCCCATAAACATCAGATACATCCTGAATGTATCGGAGCCGTAAAGCTCAATAAACTCATCGGGATTTACGATATTACCCTTGGACTTTGAGATTTTGGCGCCCGCGCGGGTAATAGTCCCCTGGTGACGCAGTTTAGGGAAAGGTTCATCAAAATGCAGTAATCCGCTATCATTCAAGAACATACAGAAAAAACGAGCGTACAGCAGGTGCATGACAGCGTGCTCGGACCCCCCGATGTACATATCCACTGGAAGCCATTTTTGGGCCAGATCAGGATCCCAGGGACCCTTTTTGTAATCGGGATCTAAATATCTGAGGAAATACCACGAGGAATCGACAAAAGTATCCATCGTTTCGGTATCGCGTTCGGCCTTACCGCCACATTTCGGGCAATCGGTTTTTACGAATTCCTCAGACTTCGCCAACGGCGATCTGCCGTCTCCGGTGGGCATGAAATCGTCGATATCAGGCAGGAGAACGGGAAGTTTGTCTTCCGGAACCGGGACCTCCCCGCATTTGGGACAGTGAATTATCGGGATCGGCGGCCCCCAGTATCTTTGCCGGGAGATAAGCCAGTCCCGCAATTTATAAGTAATTTTAAAGTCGCCGGCGTTAATCGACTTAAGCTTTTCGGTTACTTTTCGCATACCCTCAGGCGAGTTCAGACCGTCGAATTCCGCAGAGTTAATCATAACTCCATATTCTTCAAAAGCGCTTTCGCTCAAATCGGACTTTGAATCGCCTGCCGGATTTATGACCTCCCTTATCTCCAGTCCGAATTTTGTGGCGAATTCCCAGTCTCTTTGATCGTGGCCGGGAACAGCCATAACAGCCCCGGTACCATATGAAACCAGCACATAGTCGGCTATCCAGATAGGCACTCTTTCATCGTTTATCGGATTTATGCAGTAACTTCCCGTAAAGACGCCGGTTTTCTCTTTTACGGTCGATTGACGATCGATTTCGGATAGTTTGCTTGTCTGATAAACGTAATCTTCAACTGCTTTTCTATTTTCGGGAGTTGTAACCGATTCGACCAACGGATGATCAGGCGCCAGAACCAGATAGGAAACGCCGAAAAGAGTGTCAGCGCGGGTGGTGAAAACCGGTATTTTTTCGCCCGTTTTTACTTCGGCAAATACTATCTCGGTGCCTTCGGAACGTCCGATCCAATTTCTTTGCATGGTCTTGGTGCGTTCCGGCCAGTCGATTACGTCAAGTCCTTCGAGCAAACGATCGGCATATTCCGTTATTCTAAAAAACCATTGTTTGAGGTTTTTTCTGATGATTTCGGTTTCGCATCGCTCACATAAACCATCGACTACTTGCTCGTTGGCCAGCACGGTATTACATGACGGGCACCAGTTCACCGGAGCCATTCTCCTCACGGCCATTCCCTTTTCGAAAAACTTCAGAAACAGCCATTGGGTCCATATGTAATACCGGGGATCGCTGGTTGCCAGCTCTTTCGACCAGTCGAGCATGGCGCCCATTTCTTTCAGCTGTTTGCGAATATATTGAATGTTTTCCGCGATCGATACCCTGGGATGTATGCCGGTCTTAATGGCATAGTTTTCCGCCGGAAGGCCGAAAGAATCGTAGCCCATCGGCTCGAAGGTGTTGTAACCCTCCATTCTCTTTTTGCGAGTCCAGGTATCCGGCAGGGCAAACGCGTAGCTGTGTCCCACGTGGAGCTTATCGCCGGACGGGTAGGAAAACATCACCAGGGAATAGAGTTTGTTCTGATATTTAGAGAGGTCCGTTTCGTGGAATTTGGTATCTTGCCAGTATTTGCGCCATTTTACATCGATTCTCTCGAATGGATATGAGGGAGCGATATTCTGTTTTATTTCCGACATTCCTGCCTATTCCCTGTCCCTGATCAGTATGTTAATGACCCAGGCGGTCAAAGAAACCAGTATCGACGTCAAAACCGCCGAACCGAAACCCGCCAGATTAAAACCCGGCACCAAAAGCGATATTGCATAAAGGATCAAACCGTTTATTACCAGAACAAACAATCCGAAACTTAGAATATTTATCGGCAGCGTAAGCAAAATTAGCAGCGGCCTGAGAAAGGTATTGAAAATACCGAGCAACAATGCGGTTACTATCAACGCGCCGGGACCCTCGACTTCGGCCCAGGGAGAGATTTTCACAACGATTAAAAGCGCGGCGATGGTAACCAGGAGTTTTACTGCAAATCTCTGTAATCTCGAACCCTTCATATTTATATTCTTAAATAAACCGCGCTATTGGAAAACAGGCTTACTCCAGCGTAGAAAAGATATCTTTTTTCACCGTTCCGAGAGAAATTCCGGAAAACCGTTTCTCCTCGAAAAACAGACGGGCGATCTCGATGATCTCATCGGCTTTGACCGCGTCGATCCCCGCAATCGTCTCATCGATACTTATATGGCGTTCGGCCAGAAACTCATGTTTCGCAAGCCTGTTCATCCTGTTTGACGTATTCTCCAGTCCCAGGACCAGTCCGCCTTTGAGCTGTTCTTTCGCGTTTCTTAATTCGTCAGGCGTCAGCTTTTCCCTGCAAATAGTCTCGATTTCCATTTTGATCGCGGAAAGAACGTTTTTAACGTTTTTCTTTTCGGTACCCAGATAAATTCCGAATAATCCGAGGTCCGCGAAAAAATCGACATATGAGAATACTGTGTAAACCAGCCCCAGATTTTCCCGCAGACGCTGAAAAAAGCGCGATGACATTCCCCCGCCCAGAATCGAGTTCAAAATCAACATCGCGGGCCTCGATTTATGATTGAAAGGGAGCGCCCGCAACCCAAGGCAAATGTGAGTTTGAGCGGTCTTACGATTGAACGATTTATAAATCGGTTTTATCGAAGGTTTCGAGCGACCGTTTTTATATTCCACGGGCGAAAGATTTCCGAAATATTTTTCTGCCAGATCCAGTAAGACATCATGATCCAGGTTTCCGCAAGCTGCCAGGACCATTTTATTACTGCGATAGTGTTTGCCGACATATCGCAGTATTTTCGCGCGATTCATATTTTTTACGGTTTTTCTATCGCCCATGATCGGACGACCGAGGGGATGATTGCCAAAAACCGTGGCGGCAAAAAAGTCGTGCACCAGATCGCCCGGGGAATCCTCGATATCGCTGATTTCCTCCAGGATAACCTTCTTTTCCTTTTCAATATCCGAGTTGGAAAAACTAGCGTTATTAACCAAGTCGCTCAGAATTTCAACGCCCTTGTCGAGATGTACATCGAGGAATTTGGCATAGTAACAGGTCTGTTCTCTGCTGGTAAAAGCGTTTAGAGTTCCTCCGACAGATTCCAGAAATGAGGCGATTTCAGAGGCGTTTCTATTCTTGGTAGCCTTGAAAACCATATGCTCGACGAAGTGCGAGATACCGTTGGAAACGGACAATTCATCGCGAGATCCGACATCGAGCCACAATCCCAGAGATATGGAACGCACGTAGGGAATCGATTCGGTAATAATGGTGAGGCCGTTCGGCAAAACCGATTTATTATATATTACGGAATCTTTATGCTCCAATACTATCTCCTGCCGCCGGAACGATTATTTCGGGATGAATTGTTTTCTTCTCTGGCCCCGGCCAATAACGCTTTTCTCGAAAGCCTGATCTTGCCTTCGGGATCGATACTCAGGACCTTTACTCTTACCTGATCACCGACGTTCAAGACATCTTCGACTTTATTGATACGGTTATGGTCGATTTCCGAAATGTGCAGCAAACCGTCGGTATTGGGCAGTATTTCCACGAAAGCCCCGAAGGCTGCGGTTCTCCTGACTGTACCGGTATAATCTTTGCCGATTTCCGGTTCCTCGACCAGCGCCAGCACCATATCTCGTGCGGTCTCGCCGGCAAGCTGATCTACGGACGCGATTAAAACGGTACCGTCATCCTCGATATCGACCTTTGCCCCGGTCTTCTCAACTATACTTCTTATCATTTTTCCGCCCGGACCGATCACGTCCCCGATTTTGCTTATCGGGACTTTTATGGTAATAATCCTGGGAGCGTACTGCGAGAGCTCGGCTCTCGGCTCGGGCATGGCCTCTTTCATTTTATCGAGTATCGCGAATCGAGCCCTTCGGGCCTGCTCCAGCGCCTTTTCCATAATATCGAGCGTCAGCCCGGATATCTTTATATCCATTTGAAAAGCTGTAATTCCGTCATATGTCCCGGCCACTTTAAAATCCATGTCTCCCAGGTGATCCTCGACTCCCAGAATATCGGTGAGAATAGCCATCTTTTCACCTTCCATGACAAGTCCCATGGCTATTCCCGCAACCGGAGATTTCAAGGGTACGCCGGCATCCATCAAAGACAAGGAACCGCCGCAAACGGTGGCCATTGAGGAAGAACCGTTCGATTCCATTATATCGGAGACGATTCTAATAGTATATGGAAACCTGTCCTCGGCAGGTATTATGGGCTCCAGCGCTCTTTCGGCTAACGCGCCATGGCCTATCTCCCGCCGGCCCGGTCCCCTGTTCGGTCTGACCTCCCCGACAGAAAATGATGGAAAGTTATAATGAAGCATGAAGCTTTTAAAAGATTCCCCGAAAAGATCATCGATTTTCTGTTCATCCATTTTGGTGCCGAGGGTGGTTACCGCCAGCGCCTGAGTTTGCCCGCGGGTGAATATGGCGGAACCATGGGTCCTCGGAAGGACGCCGATTTCGATATTGATATCCCTGATATCTTCGTACCCGCGACCATCGGATCTTATTTGCTCGTTGAGAATCATATTTCGAAGATCGTCCTTTTCGATCCCGGCGATAACGGTTTTTATCAATTTATCCGCTTCAGGAAATTTTTCCGCCAGCGCCTCGAGAGCGTCTGTTACTATCTTTTCCATAACATCGCCTCTTTCGAGCTTATCTTTGATCCTGTTGGCGCTTTTAATCTTTTCCAGGGTCAGACCGGTAACGGCGCTTTCGATTTCCGGATCGATTTCAGGAGGCTTAACCTCAATTTTCGGTTTTCCCACCTTTTGCTTCAATTCGTCAATCCCGGCCGCTACTTTCTTGATAATCTCGTGTCCGAAAGCCAGCGCCTCAACCATCTCCTTCTCCGAAATCTCCCGAGTTCCACCCTCTACCATATTTATGAATTCCGCGGTTCCCGCCATAGAGATATTGATATCGGAATTTTCCGTATCGGAGAAAAGAGGAAAGGCCTTAAATTTACCGCCTATGCGCCCCACCCTGACGGCTCCGATGGGATGATAAAAGGGGATATCGGATATCGACAATGCGGCCGAGGCGCCTATGATGCCGAGCATATCGGCGTCGTTTTCCTGATCCGATGATAATACCTGGATCATCACCGAAACTTCATCGTTAAATCCCTCCGCGAAAAGCGGCCTCAGGGGTCTGTCGGTTAAACGGGCCGACAATATTTCTTTCTCGCTGGGCCTTCCCTCTCTTTTAAAAAAGCCTCCCGGTATCTTACCGGCGGCATATTGTTTCTCTCGATAGTCTACCGAAAGCGGGAAGAAATCCCGTTCCTCTCTTGCGGCCGCGAATGTGACGGCTGCGAGAATGATGGTATCGCCGAGACGAACCAACGCTGCTCCGGCGGCCTGTTTGGCTATCCGACCGGTTTCAATCGACAGGGTACGACCATCGTCAAGTTGAAGTTCTACAGTTTCCAAAATTATTCCTCCAGAATGGAAATCCTCACTTTCTGAGGTTAAGATTTTCGATCAAAGCCCGGTAAGCGTCGATCTCGGTTCTTTTAAGATATTCGAGCAGCCTGCGCCGTTTGCCGACCATTTTTAGCAAACCCAGCCTCGAGTGATGATCTTTCTTATGTTCCTTAAAGTGCTCCGTCAGATCGTTGATCCTGGCGGTTAACAATGCGACCTGAACCTCTACTGATCCCGTATCGCTGTCATGCAGGTGGAATTGATCGATCACTTCATGTTTTTTTTCTTTTGTCAGAGACAACTTTCATTCCTCCTAATTTATTCTATCCCTAATAGTTTTCTCATCCTCTTTTATTTTACTCGCCAACTCATCGGGCGAACCGAATTTTCCCGGCGGCCTGATAAATTCCAGAAGCTCCAGAACAGCGGTATCGGATTCGATTTTGCCGGAAAAATCGAAAAGGTTGATCTCGACTGATAATGTTTCGTCATCAAAAGTAAGTCTCTGGCCAATATATGCCATACCGTTATAAGTACGGCCGTTAAAATGCGCGGTTGCCGAGTAGACACCTTCTTTCGGCAGTAATTTTCCTGATGGCACCGCGAGATTTATGGTGGGATAACCCAGAGTCTTACCTACGCCGTGACCCTTGACAATTTTTCCGGTAACATAATAATCATATCCTAGCGCCGCAACGGCTCTTTTATAATCGCCGGTTTTCAGTTCTTTCCTGATGGGAGTCGATTTTAAGCGAAGCCCGTCGATTTTATGTTCCTGCACAACAGTAAAAGTAAAACCGTTGGATCTGGCCATTTTTTCCAGTAACTCCCTGTTACCGGCTCGATCCTTACCGAAAGCATGATCGTACCCGAATACCAGCGCTTTCATATCCAGCTTTTTGATTAGAATCTCATTTACAAAATCCTCCGGGGGATATGAGGCCAGCTGGCGATTAAACTCCAGTACGACGACAGTGTCAATACCGGTATCCTCCAGAAGCTTCATCTTTTCTTCAAATGTGGTCAGAAGCTCGGTCGGACCCCTTTTTCCAAGCACCAACTGGGGGTGAGGTTTGAAAGTTACCAAAACGGGATTGAGATTTTGCTCAATGCCTATTTTTATCAGCGTTTCTATGATCTTCCTGTGACCGAGATGTACGCCGTCAAAAGTGCCGAGAGTCGCGGCCACATCTTTCAATCCCGCGGATTCGATATTATTCAGACCTGAGACGACCTTCATCTATCACCCTGATATAAGATCCCATAACTTCCGATGGCCCGAGTTTATTCATAACTCTCCAGTGCATATTCAGGTTCGCTAATGCCAGTACTTTGTCTTCCGGTCCCATCAATAAAGATAAAACGCCGCCATCGCCCGCATAGTTGCTTCCGCTTATGTATTTTTTGCAAAGCGGACGGCCGTTCAATACGGCCCCGTAATACTGCGGTTTAATATCGATCACGGGGGCGGCGGGCAGCGCGTTTTTTAACGGCTTCAGTATATTCAGGATATTATCGGAACCGGAAATTTCCTCGAGGGTGGCCGCGGCAGCAACCTGGAAGGGGCCCACCTCCAGCCGCCTGAGTTTTTTCAAATAGCCTCCGCAGCCATGAGTCTGGCCAATCTGATGAGCGATACTCCTAACATAAGTTCCTGATTGACATCTGATATCCAACGACACCTCGGGCCAGTCAAAATCGATAATTTTTATTTCCTCAATCCTGACAACCTTATGTTTGGGACTGATTATCTCCCCGCGGCGCGCCAACCTGTGCGATGCGATCCCGTTTCTCTTGGCGGCGGAAAAAGGAGGGACAATCTGTTCCACGTCGCCCCTGAAATTATCCAGTAATTTCTCGAATTCTGCTGAACTGACTTTTCCGGGATCAGATGACGCCACTACGGTTCCGTCGGCGTCAAAAGTATCCGTTTCCCGCCCGAAGACGAATCTGGAAACGTATCTTTTCGACATTCCGGTAAGGAAACTCGACAGCAAAGTGCCTTTACCGACAAGCATCACCATGAGACCGGTGGCGTTGGGGTCCAGGATACCTGTATGCCCCACTCTCTTTATTTTCAGAGCTCTTCTTATATAATCCACCACGTCATGGGATGTCATCCCCGCCGGCTTATCCACAAGGATTATACCGTCAGTTGCATTCACGGATATACTCCCGGGCTTTTTCCATGACGTCCTTTACCACGGCTGCCATTTCGCCTTTTTCGGAAAATCCGGCCGCGTTTGTATGACCGCCGCCGTTAAACAGGGACGCGAATTCCGCGGAATCGTAACCGTTCTGGGATCTGACAGATACTTTAACCACACCGTCTGATAACTCTTTGAAGAGGAATCCCATTCTAATCCCGTTTACGGATAGAATAAAATCGACGAATCCTTCGGAATTTTCGATCATGGCGCCCGATTTTCTCAAACTATCCCCGGTAAGGGTAAAATAGCCGATTTTGCCGCCGGCTTCAATTTTCAGACTCGCCAGAGTGTATCCCAAAAGCTGAATGGTCCTGGCCGACATACCCGAATAAAGATTGTCGGCAATCTCCTTTGGATGGGCTCCTTTTTCGATTAATTTAGACGCCACCGACATGCTGCGGGAGGTGGTAGACCCGAAGCGAAATCGCCCGGTATCTGATGATATAGCGGCATAAAGCTGTTTGGCGATTATGGGAGTGATCTGTGATCTGCCTTCTTCAAACAGAAAAAACAATATTTCCGCGACCGCGCTGCTCTCTTTGTCTGTAATATTGACAGAGCCGTAATGTTCGTTGTCGTTATGGTGATCTATATTTATCAGGATTGCAGAATCTGGGATAAGCTCCTTAACAAAACCGATTCTGTCCAGTGAAGGGCACTCAAGGACAATTACGACTTCAGGCGAAAAGGAGAGGCCCTCCGATGAAAACTTTATAATATTATCGGGGTCAAGAAATCCGTATTTCGCCGGGATCGATCCCTGATTGGCGACGGCCGCGGTTTTGCCGCGATTCAACAAAGAATAATAGAGCGCCATCTGGGAACCTATGGAATCACCATCAGGATCCATATGCGATGTTATAAGGAAACGGTTATGTTTTTCAATAAGCGCGTTTATTTCAGCCAGCTTATTCTTCATCTGATTCATTTTTCAATCGTTCCAGTATTTCGCCGATTTTAGAGACGCTTTCGCCGGCCTTATCGTAAATGTAACGTACTTCCGGCATATGTTTTAATCTCATTCTATTGCCTATTATTTTTTTTATTATGCCCGCATGACGTTTCAAGAATTTCATACAGGCATCTATTTCGTCCTCCTCTCCCAGAACCGAGAAATACACCCTGGCGTACCGCAGATCTTTTGAGATCTCGCTTCTGGTAAAAGTAATCATATAAGGGGGACGGTCTTTCAGTTCTTCCTCCACGATAAATGCCAGTTCTTTTATCATCTGGCTTTGAAGCCGATCTACTCGTGAAAAATGCATTTTAACGCCATTCCAGTTCGCATTCGGTCATAATGGCTTCCCGAAGATTCGCGCAAAGATCCTGTACTCTCGAAATCACGCCGTTGGCATATGCCGAGTCGCTGGAGACAATCGCGATCCCCAGCCGGGCCGTTTTCCAGATATCCTGGTCGCCGATTTCAGCGATTGATATGTTGTATTTATTCCGCAATTTATCTTTAACGCTCTTTAAGACTCTTCTTTTATCCTTTAAGGAACCCGCGTGCGGTATCGATAAAGAGATTTTCAATACTGCCACAACCATGTTATCACTTACGCTTATTCGAGCTTACGAGCCTCTTCGATTTCCTGGTAGACTTTGATCATATCGCCTTCAATCAAATCAGGGAAAGGTTCTATCCCGATTCCGCATTCGTATCCGGATGCAACTTCCCTTACGTCATCCTTAAACCTCTTTAACGACGATATTTTTCCTTTTCCCAGAAGCTCCTCGTTGCGATATGTTTCGACAAGCGCGCCGCGTTTCACGTTACCGTTCTTTACAAAGCTGCCGGCAATAAATCCGCTTTTGGGTACCTTGAATACCTGTCTCACCTCCGCTTCGCCGATTTCAATCTTTATGATTTCAGGAGCGAGCAGTCCCTCAAATGCGGCCTTGATATCCGATTCCGCCTCATATATGATTTTATAAAGTCTGATATCCACTTTTTCCTTCACGGCAAGTTCGGCCGCCTTAGACTCAGCCCGTACGTGAAATCCGATAATTACGGCCTGGGAGGCCGCCGCGAGAAGGACATCGGACTCGGAGATAACTCCTACGCTTTGGTGAATAACGTTTATCTTAACTTCCGGATGCTGTATGGCCGCAAGCGCATCTGACAGGGCTTCTACCGAACCATCAACATCACCCTTGATAATCAGATTTAAATCCCGTATCTGACCTTCCTTGATACGATCGTAAACTTCAGTTAAAGTCATCCTCTTAAGATGCCTGAAATCTTTTTCCCTTTTGAGCCTCAGTCTTTTCTGAGCGATTATTCTCGCTGCACTTTCCCCATCAACGACGCTGAACGAATCCCCGGCCTGCGGGACCCCGTTTGATCCCAGAATTAATACCGGGGTGGACGGAGGAGCCTCCTTCACTGCCGATCCTCTCTCATTCAGCATTGCCCTGATCCTTCCGAAATGTGTGCCGGTAACGAATGAATCCCCGACCCTCAGGGTTCCCTTCTGAATCAGAATCGTGCAGACCGGACCCTTGCCGCGATCAAGCCTGGATTCCACGACAGCTCCTCTGGCTTTGGTGTCCCTTACCGCCTTTAGATCCATCATTTCTGTCTGTAAAAGAATCATTTCGAGCAGTCTGTCTACATTTTGACCGGTTTTGGCGGAAATTTCGACCATTACCGTTTTACCGCCCCAATCCTCGCCAATGAGATTATGCTTGGTGAGCTGTTCTTTAATCCTGTCGGGATTTGCGGCGGGAAGGTCTATTTTGTTTATTGCGACTATTATGGGCACGCTGGCGGCGCGGGCGTGATCGATTGCCTCAACCGTCTGAGGCATAACCGCATCGTCGGCGGCGACAACCAGAACTACAATATCAGTAACATGAGCTCCCCGCGCTCTCATCGAAGAAAAGGCCTGATGTCCGGGAGTATCCAGAAAGGTTATATTGCCGTTCGGCAGTTTCACTTCGTATGCCCCTATATGCTGTGTAATGCCTCCCGATTCCCCCGCGATTATGTTTGATTCCCTTATGAAATCGAGCAGGGAGGTTTTGCCGTGATCGACATGTCCCATTATTGTCACCACCGGGGAGCGTGTTTCGAGCTCGGCTTCCGGCTCCTCCTCATCCTCTTCCTCGCCCACCAATTTGGATTCCTCTACGGTAAATCCGAATTCAAGAGCAAGGGTCCCGATGGTATCCATATCGAGTCTCTGGTTTATGGTGGTCATGGTTCCGAGTTCCATGCATTTCGCCACAAGAACGGCCGGTTTTACACTCATTAAATCGGCAAGTTCCGAAAGCGTCATATACTCGGTAACCTTTAATACTTTGCTGTCCTCCTCGACTCCAGTTTCGTCTCCCAATCGGGCATCAGATCGTCTGTATTTTTTCTTCTTGGCGACGTCGAGGCTGGACATGGTCTTTTTAAAGGTCGCCTTGACGGCTTTCAAATCAACCACGCGTTCTTTTTTCTTTTTGCGACGGTCTTTTTTCTTTTTGGCGGTTAATTTGGAATCGATTTTTTTAATGTCTTTCTTCCTAGCCTTCCGAATCTCGGCCTGAATCTTGCGCTCAATAGCCTGCTTGCGGGCGAGTTCGTCCTCCTCTACTTTCTTACGAGCCTGGGCTTTTTCTTTCTTCTTTTCGATTTCCTTTTTTACTTCTTCCTTCTCAGAGGCGAACTTCTTTTTCACCGCCAATAAAATCTGATTATCCGCGGTAGATGAATGCGATTTTACGGAAAAGCCAAGCTCTTTGATTATATTAAGCATCGCCTTGGAAGAGACACTATATTCTTTTGCGAGTTCATAAATTCTCTTTTTCGCCATAACTACCTACCCGGATTCCGCTTTATAATATCAACCTTTAAATTACAAGAAGCCTTTCCGACTTCATAACATTCTTAATTTCGGCAGCAAAACCGCCGTCGGTAATCCCAAGAACGGATACCTTTTCTCTGCCCAAAATCACGCCCATTTTCTCCGACGACCATCCGACAGTAAGAGTCCCGCATCCCGCCAATTTTCTTTTCAATCCCGAACCTGCGTCAACGGCCATGAGAATCAAGGGTTGATGCCCTCCTGTGTGAAGCGAAAGTACAGCCTTCTGCCCGATCTTCAACTTCCCGGCTTTTCTGCATAAATGCAATAGGCCGATAAGTTTATCCATCAATAATCCTCCATTCTCGGAGTAACTTCATCGTCCGGAGAAAACTCCATTTCCCCTGACGAAGCGTCGCTTCCCTCGGCCATCAACCCGGCTCTCTCTTCCGCGGCCCTGGATATAGCCGCTTCACAGACGGTTCGTAATTTTTCCGCGGTTTTTTCTCCGATACCTTCAATCTTCATTAGTCTCTCAATATCAGCCCCTACTACATCTTGAGCATTTTCAAAACCGGCCTGAATCAATTTCTGGATCATCCTAGGAGCAATATCGGCAACCGCTTCTATATCTATCCTCTCTTCCTCTTCGGATTTTTTAAGGGCATCGTATTCGGTTTCCGACATAATATTTATTTTCCACCCGGTCAATTTGGCCGCGAGCCGCGCGTTCTGCCCCGCTTTGCCTATCGCCAGCGAGAGTTTATCGTCAGCCACCGCGACCAGCATCTTGGAATCTTTCGGAAAAACATCGACGTTGGCAATTTTGGCAGGGGCCAGAGCTTTGGTGACGAATATCATCGGTTCCGAGGACCATGGAACGATATCTATTCTCTCATTATTCAACTCCCTCACGATATTTTGAACCCTGACGCCTTTAACCCCGACACATGCGCCAACTGCGTCGATTCTATCATCGTTCGAGTAAACCGCAACCTTCGAACGTTCCCCGGCCTCTCTTGCTATGGCTTTGATATCGATGATCTTTTCGGCGATTTCAGGCACCTCATGCTCGAAAAGTTTATGGAGAAAATCGTCCGACGCCCGCGATAACAATATCTGCGGCCCGCGATTGGAATTCTGTACGTCCGTTATTATAGCCCTGATACGATCACCCTGCCTGAATTTTTCCTTCTTGATCATCTCTCGCAATGGAATAATAGCCTCTGCTCTGCCCAGGTTGACCAGGATACCGGATTTTTCGATCTGTTGAACATTTCCCGTTATCAAATGGTGAACTTTATCCTTGTAATCGTTATATATCTTCTCTCTTTCGGCTTCCCTGACTTTCTGGATCAGGATCTGCTTCGCGGTGGCGATGGCATTCCTGCCGAATTCCTCGAAGGGAAGAGGTACCTCGAGTTGCTGCCCTACTTCAACATCTTCGTAAAACTCCGATGCTTCCTCGACCGTCATCTGGAGACCGGGATCATTGACTTTTTCAACAACCTCTTTTGTCATATAAACGTTTATTTCGCCTTCGCTGCGATTTATCTCCACCCTGATATTATCCTCGACGCTGGGATATTTTTTCTTAACCGCCGAAATCAACGCCGATTCGACAGTTTCAAGCACATAATCAAGGCCCAGATTTTTTTCCGAGGCGATTTGCCCAAAAGCTTCTATTATATCGTAATTCATTTTTCCTCCCTGTTAAAACCCCCGTTAAATAATGATCTTGCCGCGAGGATTAGCCTTAACAGGAACCTTTACAATTTCGTCCTTGTTTTCAATTTCAATCATCTTCTCATCGATATTTTTCAAAATACCGGATACTGAAAGCTTCTTCCCGTTATCGTCGAAAGTAAGTTTAACCTTCTCCCCTATCCGTCTCCGGTAGTCTTTTTCGGTCAATAGCGGCCTGTCCAACCCCAGGGACGATACCTCCAGCGTATATCTCCCCGCGATGGGATCATCGCCGTCGAGTTTCCCGGATACCGTCCTGCTGATAGCGGCGCAATCGTCAAGGGTTACCCCGTCGGGGGAATGCACGAAGAGCCTGAGAGTCAGCCTGCCGCCCACGACAGGCGCCGAGATCTCCGCCAATTCAAACCCCAGGGACTCCACGATTGTTCCGAGCTTTATTTTCAGCGATTCCAGGTCCGGTTTCCTCATCGAAAAACTCCCGATCAATAGCCAAAAGAGTGGGTCACACCCACTCCCGAACCTAAAATTATACCCCTTTAACTTATTAAAAGCAAGCGTTTTTTA
>CBFCYP010000062.1:0-17074 GCA_965602185.1 uncultured bacterium | reverse complement strand
TTCTCCAGCGCGTAGTCGATGGCGGGGGATGATCCTTTTACATAGGCGCCGATATTGATAAGATCCTCGGCGTCCCTGTAATCGGAGATTATCTTTCGCGCCTTACCCGCCACATCCATCAATTCCCGCGATCCCACATCGATCATCAACCTCGAAATCGATTCCAGAACGTCGATTGCCGGATAATGATTTTTCGAGGCCAGCGATCTCGACAGCCATAAATGACCGTCCAGTATTGCCCGCGTGGTGTCGGCAATGGGGTCGTTAACATCGTCGCCCTCAACCAGCACGGTATAATAACCGGTAATACTGCCCGATTCGCAGTGTCCGGCCCTTTCCAGAAGCTTGGGAAAGTAGGAAAATACGGAAGGCGTGTATCCCTTGGTTGTCGGAGGCTCGCCCGCCGCCAGCCCCACCTCTCTTTGAGCCATACCTATGCGAGTTAACGAATCGATCATTAAAACAACGTGTTTTCCCCGATCCCTGAAATACTCGGCGATTGTGGTAGCCGCCAGGGCCGCTTTAACCCTCACCAGCGGGGGTTTATCCGACGATACCGCGATCACGATCGATCTTTTCAATCCCTCCGGGCCCAGATCTTTCTCCAGAAAATCCCGCACTTCCCGGCCTCGCTCTCCGATCAATCCGATCACATTGATATCGGCCTGCGAGGATTTCGCGATCATGCCCAGCAGGGTCGATTTGCCAACACCTGAACCTGAAAAGATCCCCATTCTCTGGCCTTTGCCGCAGGTGGCGAAGCAGTCAATCGCCCGTATACCGGTATATAAAGGTTCGGTAATTCTTCTCCTTCGAAGCGGATCGGGAGGTTCGGCGTTCAGCGGTTTCCTCATTTGAGTCAGGATAGGGCCGTTGCCGTCAATAGGCTCGACGAATCCGTTGACGACCCTGCCCAGAAGCTCGTCTCCGACCGGCACTGACAGTTGGTAACCCGACGCCCATACTTTTGCCCCGGGAGAGATCCCCTCCATCTCTCCCAGAGGCATTATGAGCACCTTGTTGTTTTTGAAACCTACGACCTCGGCCATTATGGTTCCGTCATGCGCGGTCGGACATTCGATAAGTAGATGTTCGCCGACCTGAGTGGACGGGCCCGTCGCTTCGATAACAAGCCCCACCACGGATTCCACCACCCCGCTCTGCCTGATCAGACGGACGTTCTTGATACCGTCCGCTATTTTATCTATGTTAGTCAGAAGTCCCGGCATCTCAAATCATTTGAAGGAAGTTCTCTTTTATCAGGCTGAACTGGTTTTCTAACCTGCCGTCAATGGCGCCGCCGGGCGATTCTATAAAACATCCGCCGGGTGTTATTGAGGAATCAGGTTCGAATTCAAAATTGAACCTGTCTTTGCTTTTTTTGAAAACGAAATCGATTTTTTCTTTGGCTGTGTCGTAATCGGAGGGATTTATTTTTATGGTTACAACCCCAGAACCCGAGAGAACCTCCAGACAGCGCTTGAGATTATATTCCAGCAACTCTCCGGATAATTTCATGGCGGCGTCCCCTATCACCGCCTCGGCGATTTCCAGCGATAACCTGCCCATGATCTCCTCGGCATTACCAAGAAGATGCTCGCGTGAGGCTATCACCTCTTTGTCTATATTCTTAAGGAGGGTTTCCAGCGGTTCCAATGATTTTACGCCTTCATCGAATCCGTCGGTTTTTCCCTGCTCGTAGCCGTTTTGATAAGCGGTTTCTTTTTCGTTGGTATAAAAGGCCTCGAGCTCCCGGGATTTTTCCGCGAGAAGGTTGTCGACAGATGCCCGATCAAAAAACTCGGGCAAATTCGCAGGAGCATCGGCAATTGCGGTTTCCGATAAATTATCATGAACGGTCTGCTTCACTCCGCTTTCCGATATTTTATTATATATAACAGCTTCTGTTTTTTCTTTAAGGCTGGGAACAGTCCTTATAACCACAGCATGATTCGGGATAATACGTAGCGGTCTTTCCGGTTCCATAACCGTAATTTCGTCGGGGGAACCTGGCTTTTTTTTTATTATCTTTTTAAACAACGAGCTCTTCTTTCCCGCCGCGGCCGGTTATAATAATCTGACCCTCTTCCTGGAGCCTTCTTATAACCTCAACGATCTTCTGCTGGACCGCTTCGACGTCCGAAAGCCTCATCGGTCCCATAAATTCCATCTCTTCCTTAATCATGGCGGCCACGCGCTCGGATATATTCGAGAATATTTTTCCCTTAACCTCCTCCGACGCGGCTTTCAAAGCGATGGCCAGGTCTTTAGTCTCGACCTCTTTGAGAATCCTCTGTATGGAACGATTATCCAGAAGGATGATATCCTCAAACACGAACATCAGGTTTTTTACCTCCGACGCCAGATCGGGATTTTCAGATTCCAATGTTTCCATTATACTTTTTTCTGCGGAGGTTTCCACCAGGTTCAGGATTTCGGCAATGGTTTTGGTTCCTCCTGAGAAAGAAAGATCTCCCGCCCCGACGTCTTCAAACTGCCTCTCCAGCAAAACCTCCAGCTCGTTGATAACGTCGGGAGAGATTTTTTCCATGGTGGCGATACGGAACGCGACATCCGCCTGAACCTCCGGCGCCAGATCCGAAAGGATGGCGGCCGCCGAGTTGGAGGGAAGCTGCGTCATAATCAGAGATATGGTCTGAGGATGTTCATTCTGGATAAAGTTGATCAGCTGTTTGGGATCGATATTACGCAGCATGCCAAAACCGGTGGTTTGCAGCGATCCTTCAAGTCTGCGGAGTATTTCGTTGGTTTTTTCTCGGCCCAACGCTTTTTCGAGAAGCCCCCTGGCGTAATCGACGCCACCCTGGGTAATATACTGACGCGCTATCATAATATCGGAGGCATCTTTTAAAACCGCTTCTTCCAGGGCGGGAGAAATATCCCTGAGGTTGGCAATTTCCAGCGTGACAAGCTCGATCTCGGTCTCCGTCAAATGCTTTAATATGAGAGGAGAAACTTCATCTCCCAGAGAAACCAGCAGAATAGCGGCGCGCTGGATATTGGTAATATCATCGTTCTGCATGCTGTTTCTCTAGTCCTGCGAGAGCATGGTTTTTATGACCTTGGCGACTTCGGCGGGATCCTCTTTTGCTATATTTTTCATATGATCCGCAAGCTTCGGTTCGTTCTTGAATTTCGGAAGAAGTTCCTGCCTTTTTCTTTCAGCCTCTTCGTCAATCGCCCTTCTTTTGCCCTCCGCCCTTCTCTTTTCCATCTGAGATTTAAATACCTTTTTAAGTTTCATCAAAACTATCAAACCGACCATTACAAGGAATATCTTAAACAGAATCTCGAGCACCTTATTGAAATCAAAAGTACTGAAAAATCCGTTGGTATACTCATATTCCTGATGCAGAAATTCGACGTTTTCAATTTCAAACACGTCGTTACGCTCCGAATCAAAACCGATGGCGCCTTTAACCAGGCTGGCCAGCCGATCGATTTCTTCCTGCGTGCGCGGGACATACTCTTCGCTGACTACTCCCCCGCTCTCCACCTCTTTCATCTGGCCGTCCACGACAATGGAGACCCAGAGCCTGTCGATGTTGCCGACTTCATTAACGATATGCTGCAAGGTTCTGTTTATTTCATAATTGGTAACGACATTTTCAGTGCTGTTGGATACCATGGTCCCCTTGCCGCCGGCCCCGCCGGCGGCGGGGTTTTCCTCGGACGATGATTCCGTTATTTTTTCCTGCGAACGAACCGCCGGATTATCCGAATCGAAATTCTCTATGGTTTGCTCCACCTGCTCGAAATTCAACTGCGCCGAAACCTTCACAACCGACCTTTCCGGTCCTATCACGGGATCGAGAATGCTGAGAGCCTTGTTCTCGAGATATTCCTCAACATTCTTTTTCAACTCATGTTGGTACGAGGTCAGCTGGCCCAATTCCGAACCCTGTTTTTTGCTCGATAAAAGCCGTCCCGCGGAATCGAGAACCGTTATATTTTCCGGATGCAATCCTTCAACTGACGAGGCAACCAGATATATAATACCCTCAACCTGGTTTTGCGATATCCCCCCCGCTCTGGAAAGGGTCAGAATAACGGAGGCCGTGGCCTCCTGCTTATCCTCCTTGAATAACCTCGGTTCCGGCATAACGATATGAAGACGGGAAGAATTAACGCCGTTTATGCTGCTTATCGACTTTGATATCTCTCCTTCCAAAGCCCGCCGGTAGTTGATTTTTTGAAGGAACTCCGTCATGCCGAGTTTGGATTCATCGAGAATTTCGTAACCCAGCGAACCCGACCGGGGCAGACCCTCGGAGGCGAGTTTCAATCGGACATCATAAATATCTTTCCGGGGTACCTGTACCGTGTTTCCGCCGTTTTCGAGACGATAGGCGACTTTATATTCGGCCAGTTTTTCCACCACCTGGGCGGCCTCTTCGGTTTCAAGCCCGAGATAAAGGGTTTCGTATGAGGGCCGAACCAGGAAAACAAGCGATACGATCAGCGCCACCAAACCGGCTATGCCGACCGAGGCGGACATGATTTTTGAATTCTTGTCTTTGGAATCCCACCAGGGTTTGAAATTACTCTCTAAAAAATCTTTTATGAAATCCATATCCTACACCTGCATTCTCATAAATTCCTGATAGGCTTCCACCAGCTTATTCCTGATCTCCATCACCAGCTCAAACGCCACGCCGGCTTTCTCCGCCGCGATCATCACCTCATGAACGTCGGCAATCTCCCCCAGAGCGAATTTCTCGGCGATGCGGGCCGCGTCGGATTGAAGCTTGTTGGTGTCGGAAATCAGGTCTTTGAATATACTGCCGAACGACTTAGATGATTTCAAATCTCCCGTATCAAGTTTCTGAGCTCTCGAATCGGGCAGCGTGAAAGGCCGATATCCGGGTAATATTTTCGTCATTATATCTTAATATCAACAAAACTGCCGCGGGGGATGGAACTCAATTTGCCCGCGATCGATATGTTACCGCTCAAATTCTTGCCAACATCCTCAATCTTAAAATCCCCGAACAACTTCTGAATCGCTGCGGCCTCCTCCGAGCTTAATTTTTCCAGAAAGAGCTTCTCAAAGCGGGATACCTCCCCGCTTTTGCCGTCGGCCGGTTTGACCTCTTTATTCGAGATTCCCTGTCGGTTAATTTTCGACGGGTAATATGTCGCGTCGGAGACAATATTAACTTTCATTTAGAATCCTTATCAAATATTCAACGCTTCCTTGTACATGGCCTTGGCCGCTTTCACCGCGCTGACGTTAGCCTCGTAGGCGCGGGTGGCGGCCATCATATCGACCATTTCCGATATAATGTTAATATCCGGCATGGCGACATATCCGCTCTCGTCGGCATCGGGATGAGTGGGATCGTAAACCATTTTAAATGAATCGGGCTCGATTTTCAACTCCTCGGAACCGACCGACGGAACGTTGTTTTTCGACGATATCCCCTTTTTGGATAAAGACATATGCTTATTATCGGTTCTGACCAGCCTGGTTACCGCGCTCTTCAGGCTCTGGGTGAAACTGCCCAGTTTAGTGCTTTCTTTAAAAACCACCTGTTTGCGCCGATACGGTCCGCCCTCCGGCGTCCTCGTAGTCTCAATATTGGCGATGTTTTCCGCTACGGCGTTGAGCTTCCGGCGCTGCCCCGAAAGCCCGGAACCGCTGATCTGAAAAATACCGAAAATACCGCTCATTGACTCCTGCCCCTGATGGCGGCGCGAAGTATCCCGAACGTTCGCGCCAGCTTTTTAGCGCCATATTCGTACATTAATTGACCCTCCGCGAGATTCATCATCTCTTTTTCGATATCCACGTTGTTGACCCCGCTGGAGTTATCGTTGTCCTTTATTTCCTTAATCTTTACAATATCCCGGGGCGTTCCTTTCGTAATGTGGCGCGCGTTGGTTGCCTGCGGGACAACGGTTTTCGCGGGAGCCATGAGTCTTTTCATCTCATCTTTAAAATTTATCTGCTTTTTCTGATATCCGGGCGTCGAGACATTGGCGATATTGGCGGAAGTTACTTTCTGTGAAGAGGATACGACTTTTAAAAGGCGCTCGTAAAGCGGAATCCCCGCTTTATCGAATATTTTTCCTCCAATTAACAACCTGTTTTCCTCCATGGCTTGTTTTGAGCAAAGGCTATGCCATGCTAAATAATTCAGGATATATGAGCCAACCGATTATTTTATAATAGATTATAAAGACGCGCTTATGAGCTCTTCAATGTTATCAATTTCGGAAATGGAATTTTTTTCCGCACTTTGTGAAATATCTTCGTGTTTTGGGACCGGTTCTTTATGCTTTTCATCCCAGTTTAAGACCACAATATCCACCCGTCTGTTTTTATTTCTACCTTCGGGCGTATCATTGCCCTCGATGGGACGATATTCGCTGTATCCCATGGCGGAAACTCTGTCCGGCTTCATACCATAATTTTCGATAAGATACCTGATACAAACGGTCGCCCGATATGTCGACAACTCCCAGTTTGACGGGTACATCTCGTTTTTTATCGGTAAGTTATCGGTATGACCTTCAATTCTGACATGATTTGGAATTTCGCTCAGAATGCTGCCGAAAAGATCCATTATTCCCATGGCTTGTTCCTTTAGTTCCGCGGAGCCCAGATCGAAAAAGGCCGATTCGGATACTCTAATCACCAGGCCGCGATCCTCGATGGTGGCCGATATTTTTTCATCCAATCCTTTTTCCAAAAGTAATTTATCAATGTTGGATTTTAAATAGTTCAAATCCCCGGTTTTTATCGGTCCGTTACCGGGGTCGTCCATCATCATGATGGTCTCATGCGGCAATGGAGACGCCGAAGCGCCTCGAAGAACCGTCCTTAGGGCTTTGGAGATATGTTCAAATTTCTCCGCGTCAAGCCTTGACATGGAATATAATACTATAAAAAACGCCAGCAGGAGAGTGATAAGATCGGCGTATGTTAAAAGCCATCTTTCGAGATTTTCTCTGTCTTCATCGTCTTTGGGTTTTCTAAAAATCATCTAACCAGTCGTTCTTCTGGGGTGATAAAAGACAGGAGTTTGGTTTTAATCACCCGTGGATTTTCACCGATCTGTATTGAAATCATTCCTTCTATAATAAGTTCAAGGGTCTGCATCTCCTCCCGGTTGCGATACTTGAGTTTGTCGCTGATAGGCAAATAGACCAGGTTCGCCAGCGAGATACCCCACAGGGTCGCTATAAAGGCACTGGCGATATGAATCGCCATGGTTTTGGGGTCCGCGGATGCGCTCAAAGCGTTAATCAATCCCAGCACGGTTCCGATTATGCCGAGTGTCGGAGAAAAACCGCCGAGCTTCTGGAAAAAGGACTGACCGGTTTTATGTCTTTCGCCTATATTGACCATCTCGGTTTCCAGGATCGTCCGCAACGTCATAACATCGGTACCGTCGATCACAAGCTGCAATGATTTTTTTAAAAATGGGTCCGATGTTTTTTGATAATCATCTTCGAGTCCAAGCAAACCTTCTCGACGGGCGGTTTCCGCGAGTGTCCCGATGGTGCCAACCATCCGATGAGGTTCCTGCGGTTTTCCCAGGAAAACGACTTTCAGAAGGTTGGGTAGATTTGCCAGGGTTTTCAGCGATGTTGTGACGGTTGCGGCGCCGATGGTGCCGAAAATTACCAGAATCATCGCCGGCAATTGCAACACCGACGTAAAGTTGCCGCCCTCCAGAAAAAAAGCAAGCATAACGGCGCCGATACCGATTATAAGCCCGGCTACAGACGCAATATCCATAAATAACCTTTCTCCGTTATGGATATCGGCAAGGTATATTATCTATTTAACTATATCAGGTCTATGTCGATATACTGAAACGTCGGCGCTATTCGTTGCCGGACAAACCGTATTCATGAAGTTTGTTTCGAAGAGTCCTGGTCGAGATTCCCAGAACATCCGCGGCCCGGGATTTATTTCCCCCGTGCGCCTTGAGAGTTTTAAGGATCAGGATCTTTTCGGCCTCCCCGATACTCATACCCACGTCCATCGAGGTCTTGCCCAGCGTCGGAATACCGGCGGCGATCTCCGGCGGGAAATCGCCCACTTTCAACTCCTGGTTTTTGGAAATGACCACGGCTCTCTCGATCAGGTTTTCCAGTTCCCGCACATTTCCGGGCCACAAATACGATAAAAGCATCTGACCGGCTTTTTCATTCAGGGTCTTTGTAGGAATTCCGATCTTCTGACAATATTTATTCAGGAAATAGCCCGCCAGAAGAGGTATATCCTCCAGGCGCTGTCTGAGCGGAGGTAAATCGATAGGGATAACATTAAGCCTGTAAAAGAGATCGTCCCTGAAATCGCCTTTGGCGACCTCGTTTTTAAGATCGCGGTTGGAGGTGGCGATCACGCGAACGTCCACCCGAATAGTCTGGCCCGACCCGATTCGTTCGAATTCCTTCTCCTGAAGCACCCTTAAAAGTTTCGCCTGCAACGCCGGCGGAATCTCCGATATTTCGTCAAGAAGCAACGTGCCGCCGTCCGCCATTTCAAACCGTCCCCTGGTCGCTCTGATAGCGCCGGTGAAGGCGCCCTTCTCATGACCGAACAGTTCCGACTCTATCAAACCCTCCGGTAATGCCGCGCAGTTCATTTTTATAAACGGGGTATCGGCTCTCGCGGAGTTGTAATGAATCGCTTTGGCCACAAGTTCCTTGCCCGTCCCCGATTCTCCGTTTATCAGTATGGTTGAATCCGAGGGACTGGCGCGTTTAATCAGTTCAAATACATCCCTCATTGTTGCCGATTTGCCCAAGATATTTTCAAACGAGTATTTGTCGCCGATTTCGTTTTTCAAATTTCTGTTTTCTATTTTCAGGGATTTATACTCCAGGGCCTTGCTTACCACCACCTCGAGATGATCCGGGCTGATAGGCTTGGTGATATAATCATGGGCTCCGAGTTTCATGGCTTCCACCGCGTGATCGATAGTCCCGAAAGCGGTTAACATTATAACCCTGCAATCCGGCCACAGCTCTATCGCTTTTTTCAAAACGTCATCACCGGAGAGCCCGGGCATTTTATAATCGGTTATGACCAGGTCATATTCGCTTTTTTCAAGATATTCTATGGCCTTCTCCCCCGTCGGGGCGGCCAGGGGAGCGTACCCCATCCTTAACAATACCTCCGATATGAAATCCCTCACCAATTCTTCGTCATCTACTATTAATATCCTGGGCTTCATGAGAGATCTCCTTTAATATTGGGTATATCCAATGTAAAAACCGCGCCGCCCCCGGGCCTGTTTTCAGCCTCTATTCTGCCGCCGTGAAGCTCCACCAGCTTTTTTACGGTTGCCAGCCCCAAGCCTATTCCATTTGTTTTGGTCGTGAAAAAAGGCGTAAATATCCGATCCCTTATCTCATCGGGAATTCCGGGGCCATCGTCCTCGACTCTTAGAACGAGATTAGCGGGAGAAGATTTGGAAAGTTTCAATTTCACGTGTCCGCCATCCGGATTTGTCTGAACCGCGTTTTTGGCCAGATTAAACACGATCTGCCTGAAAAGATCCGGATCGATATTGGCGCGCAATTTTAACGATCCTCTTTCGAAATTAAAAATATGATTCCGGGATTCCAGATCGGCTTTTACCTCTTCCATGGTTTCTTCGATCAACTCCGCCGGATCGATTTCCATTCTGTTGGGATCCACCGTCTTGGTAAAATCGAGAAGATTCGTTACGATGGCGTTTAGAGCGTTTACGCCCTTCCTTATTTTATTGACGGTTTCCAGATTTTCATGGTCACCTTCAAGGTCCCTGGCCAGCAGCGCCGCGAAACCGGCAATTCCCGACAGCGGATTACGTATCTCGTGGGCAACCGTAGCGGCCATCTCGCCCAGGGCCGCCAGCGTGGATATCCTCCGTAAATTATCCTCAAGTTTCCGGATTTCAGTCAAATTATAGAAGATTTCGACCGCCCCTCCCATTTTATTGTTTTCAAAGGGGCGCAGGCTTGAGATGGAATACGCCACGGGGATCTCAATATCGTTTAGGGGCCGCAGGATCTTCTCCCCCGAGGCGGAGGACATCTTGCCGGCGATTACTCGATCAGCCTCCGGCGACGCCGCGGTTCGAAGCGCGTCTTTATAGTATTTCCCCAGCGCCGACCCGGCGCTTATTCCTGTAAAACGCTCGGCGGCAGAATTAAAAATACTGATACGGCCTTCGTGATCGGTTACAATAACTCCGGAATTGACGCTTTCCAGGATATTGTTGAGGTAATTGGCGAGCCTGTTTCTTTCCTCCAGAGATTTTCGCAAAAGATCATTGACGCGAGCGAGCCTGGTATTTTCGTCATCGATCTTCGACTCGAGCATCGTATAGGAATCGCGCACCATCCGGGTCAGGGCTCCCATATTGGTAAAAGACTCGGCCAGTTCTTCGAGCTTCCTGAGTTCGGTTTCCTTATTTTCCATTGTTGACAAAGTAAATCCGCCTCCTTGAAAATCAACTAAAAACCGATATGTTCTAATACAGCAATAAAGATTTTGCAACAAATTTATTAAGACTGTTTCAAATTGAAACCGTTATCGGGGGTGATCGGTACCGGGAGGGGATTCAGGATGCTTATTATTTTCGGGAGAAACGTATATTTTTCCGGTTCCCCCAACCTTTTCGCTTACATCGATATTATCGGAGGGCAGCTCATTTTTTTCCATCGCCGCCACTTTTTCTTTCAAATTTTTGATTTCGGATTTTATTTCTCTTTCTTTCATCGCCTTTTTTAACGCCGCCGCGATATCATCCAGCCTGAACGGCTTCAATATGTAATCCGACGCCCCCAATCTTATGGCACGGATGGAAGAATCGAGGGTCGGCAATCCGGTTATGACCATGGTGACAGTATCCGGTGAAAACTCGGAGATTTTTTTAATCGTTTCCAGACCGTCCATTCCGGGCAGCCTGAAGTCTATCAGGGCGATGTCTATTCCGCCGATGTCATTTATTATAGAAATCGCTTCTTCGCCGGAGGAGGCTATCTCGACATCAAATTTCAATTCCTCGAGAAACTGCTTCAGGAAGTCGGCCAGAGGCGAGTCATCGTCTACTATAAGGACTCTCATTTTGGCGGCGCGAGCCGTATCAAGCGCAAAAGGGCTGATAAGTATCATATCAGAACCGCTCTTCTCCATTGTTCGATTTTACAAACCCCAATACTTTGCCGTTAAAAACCCGGGTGTTTTAGAAACTTTGCAGGGCGTGCGATTCATCCTCGCAGATATCGAATATACTGGAAAGCTGCGTGATGTCGAAAATCTCTTTAACATATTCGGCCAGATTCGAAATCTTGAGCTCGCCTTTGTGATTGCGGACTTCCTTCAGGATCGAAACCAGAGCGCCAAGTCCGGAACTGTTTATAAAATCGACCTTGTCCATGTTCAGAACCAGCCTGCAATTATCTTTCGAGAAAAACTCCCGTGAAGCATCCTTCAACAGATTCGCGCTGGTAAGATCCAACCGGCCTTCCAGATTTATAACGGCAATATCTCCGTTAATTTTGGTGGTAATATCCATTCTTTCCTCCATTGTGATTATTTCTCTATCAACATCGGCTTTTTTTTCAGTTTCTTTGTGGATTCTATGCAGAATTTCCCCGCTTCGTCCCGGAAAAGCTGCACCTTATCGCTGAGCTTATGCACTATTTTAATTCCCCTGCCGGAATCTGACTCGAAATCGACGTTGGCATCGATCAACTCCTTAAATTGTCTTTCAGAAAAACCCGCTCCTTCGTTTTTCACGACCGTTACGATACAATCAGTATCGATTTCAATGGAGACATCGATGATCTTCGAGGCATTATCCTTATAGCCGTGCAGGTAAGCGTTCATGTACAACTCCGATACGATAAGTTTCAGCCGTTGTCTTTCGGCGATCCCGATTTCGAAAGTGTCTATAATCCGGCCGAAAATATCGTCGGATATTATAAACGCCTTTTCCGTGCTCGGAAATGAAAAAAAGTATTTTGCCATTTTACTTTATATCCGCCAGTATATAGGTAGTATCGTCAATTCTCTCGGGATCAACAGAATAGGTTTCCAAAAGCTGTTTCATTTTGTTCTCGAAATTTTCCGGAGATGCGGCTTTATTTTCCTTGAAGAATGTCCTGATTCCGGAGATTCCGAGCATTTTGCCCTTTACATTCACGCATTCGTATATACCATCGGTATAAAGAAAAATCCTCGAACCGGGAATCAAAGGCAAGGTCTGCTCCGAGTAATTCAATCCCTTAAACTGCCCTATAAAAGGACCGCCGGTTTTTAATTCGGCGATCCGACCATCGGGATAGTTAACCCAGCCAGGAGGATGTCCGGCGTTGATCGATTTGATCTCGCCGCTATCGAAATCGAGATAAACCATAATCAAAGTCACAAACATCCCTTTGAGAGCTACCGAATCTCCGCAAAGCTGTTCGTTGACATTAACCACTATCTCGCTTAGAGAGCTTGTTTCAATCGCGTACGCCCTTAGCAGGCTCCTGGTCGACGTCATCAGAAGGGACGCTGGGAATCCCTTGTTGGAAACATCGGCTACAACCAGGATAAATTTATTTCTTGAAAGCTGGACAGTGTCGTAGAAATCCCCTCCCACCTGCATGGCCATGGTGTTGTAGGCGGTGACTTTCAGCTTGTCGTTTTCTATTAGCTTATCCGGCATCAACAGACTTTGAAGCTGCCGCGCCATATCGATATCGGCCTCGAGCTTCTGCTTGGCCAGCGCCTCGCCATGAAGGTAACTATTCTCAACCGCCGCTGCCGCGAAACGGGTTATAATTTCGAGAATGAAATAATCCTCCTGGTTGAAATCATTATCGTCAATTTTGTTCGCCATAACAATCGCACCGACAATTCGCTTCTGGGAAAATAACGGTGCCGCCATAAGGGATTTGATATGCGCTTTGCCGGATTTCAGCCGCCAATCAGGATTGTCGCCCAGGTCGGATATTTTGACCCACTCCTTTTTTTCAAAAATATGATCCCACAGACAGACATCGTTATTATTACTAATAGAACCGGTAACTTCCCGGGTTATCCCCCAGCATACCGAATCCTCAATTTCCCCGTTCTCCTCGAATACGACCATCTGACCCACTTCGGCCTTCGCCATGGTAATGGCGGATTCCATAACCATCGGCAGTATCCTGTTGAGGTCGAAAATAGAGGTTATAACCGTGCCGATTCTGGAAATATCCGTAAAAAGGTTAACCTGTTTTGCAAGTTTATCTTCCAGATCAGAAATATTCCGGATCAAATCATTCTCATCTGTCGAAAGTTCGTTTATGCTCTTGATTTCACTCACTTTATAGATTATCGGCTTGAATCCGCTGAAAATTGATTATAATGAGCGGCGGATTGATGAGCCTATTTATCCACCTTATAAATCTGAAACATGGATATGTTGTGTAAGGCAAAACTGACAATCTTACAGGCAATATAAGACTATAATCTAATCATACCCCGGATAAAAAAACCGGGCCCCATCGGGGCCCGGAAATTCGGCCTATGGCTAAAGCCGTTTAATCAGAAACAGTTTCTGCTATGGAGTCGGCGGGCAGTCAACGCACGGCATAGGACCGGGGCCGCCTTTGAAGTAAGCAACTCCGTAGGTGATATCCAGACCGTTGTACGAACAGCTATTGTTGACATCGCCGCAGTAGAAGAACGCATCGCAGGGAGGAATAGGACAGGTACCAAAAGGACACATCGGATCGGGGCCGCCCTTGAAGAAAGCTACACCGTAGGTGACATCCAGACCGTTGTAGCTGTCGCTGCCGTTTACGTCACCGGCAACATAATCACATCCGCCGCCGCCGCAGCCGGTTCCCAATAGACAGAATGCCAAATCCGTGGTATCGTCCAAACAATGCCAGACACTGTCACCCAATAATTCAAAGATCTGTACGCCGCATTCGCCCTGTGTGATATCGGTATTTACCCAGCCGGACTGGCCATGAGTGCTGAATATCAATTCGGGCTGAACCTCAACCCAGTAAACAGTCTCGCATTCAAGCGTGACATCAACGGGCAACATCAATCTCCAGGCGTTTCCGTCATCCACATATCCGAAGCTACCCTGCGCAAGTGAAACGAAATAGACTATACCGTTCGGAATTAATTCCATATGCGAGCAATCAGGGTCGCCGTCGATAGGCTTTCCGCCGGGTCTTGGCGGCGAGAAATTGGTGTCGTTGGCGTAAATCGCGACATTAACAGAGATATAGTCGGCTGGAGTAGCAGCAGGAGTGGCATTCCAGTGATCGAACCAGGCGATCACATAATCAAGATGCGGTATTGAATCGCTTCCGGCAAATATGAAATCATCAGCGACGCCGGCCTGCATCGGGTACAGGGGATCACACTGAGTGGCTCTCGCGAAACCGGTGGGAAGACCGTTCATCCAGACGGCGTCATCGCAGTTGACCAGTATCGGGCACTGGAAGGTGGCGCAGTCCTCGCCGATATACCAGTTGCCCTGCAGAGCTTCGCATTCGCACATCGTATTTGTGGCAACGCAGTCTGTACCTACACAGCACGCTCCTGTGGGGGGAGGGCCAAGCTCGGTCCAAATTTGATAATCCGAACCGCAGGCGACTCCTGTGAAGTCATCCGGGCCGGCCCACAGCCAGTAAACTCCGGGACATACCTGCCACGAAACAACAGCTGTCGAGCAAGCTTCAACCGAAATGCCTGGTCCTTGAATGTAATCTACACAATCCTCAGATCCCGCGTCCATAATGATCAACTGAAGATTGAACTCGGCTATACCATAGAAGTACAGCATATTATCAGTTGTTACGGTAAGCCTGTACCAGTCGGTATCGCGACGGTTGAATGGAGTACCAGAGGTATCATGCCATACGAAAGTTCCCGCCGTACCGCAAATGGTATCGCCGATGTTTATGGTCGAGAATACCGGTATATCAGAATTACATCCGCCGTTGGTGATATCATCGTAATCCTCGTAGCAATCGGGCTCGCCCTCGGGTATTCCATTTGTCGGGCACACCAGAGTACACGGAGGAGGTGCTGGGCACGGATTGGGATCGCAGGGAGTAGCCTCCAACCACAATCCGGGGCAATCCTGCTCAGCGGTCTGGGTGCAGTTACCCTGATCGTCACAGCATGCGCCGAAAACCGTACCGCAAGGCGGCTGCAGATCGGCGCAGAGCGTATTGGCCGCCCAGCGAACACCGGGCACCGAGACGGGGCAATCCACAAGCAGTGTGCTGTCTACGCATTGACCGTTATTGTCGTTGCAGCACGCGCCCAGGGCATCGCCGGCCGGGCCGGTCAGGCAGAGACCGCGGTCATAGCCGGTATTTACCATGGCTGTGCCGTCCCATTGCCAGGAGACTCCGTCACCGGTCCCGGAACTCTGCCACAATAACCAGCAATCAGGTGTACTCGGGCTGACACCCTGAATCGAAACCCAACCGGACTGGAGAGTACAGCAGGGAGTCAGGTTTTCGACATCGAACCTCCACAACGGAAGCTGGAGTGTTGAATGATAACGGAAACCGGTGGTATCCTGGGTCGGAACAACGCCCAAATAAGTGCAGACCGGATTGGCCGTATCGGGCATCCCCTGACCGTTATCAGGATAGAAGATTATGTCGAAAGCTGCTGTTTCGTAGCATTCATCCCACGACGTGCCGGTAAAGTATAGCATAAAGCCCCACCAGTGAATATCGCAAATCTCGCCCGAAATCGCATAGTTCTCCCAAACCTTATAATTTTCTGTGGTGCCATTATCGCTGGTAGCGGCCGACCAGCCATCGTCGGGAAGATGAACCGGATGGTTGAACATCGATGTATCCGGGCAAAACAGAAGTGTTGTATCCTCCAGTACGACAGGCGGATATCCGGAACCGTCAAACCAGATGTTGTCCGTACCGACGAAACTCTCAATCGGTCTCATATGGGATACATCAGCTTCGATATATTCCTCGGCAGGCGCGGTATTGGTTGTCAGGATATTATGCTCTCTGGAAGACTGGGTAATATCGGCAACGGCCAGGGACCAACACAAGAACATCGCTACTAAAAATAGCGGAAAGAGTTTTTTCATATTTTTCTCCCCTAAATTTTATAAACTATCTGCTAAAACAACCTTTCGAACTGAAATTCCCTGATTTCCTTCTTTATTTAAGGTTTAAGAATTAAGATGGTTTTTGGGGGAAAACCTCCTTTGATTTAAAGTGTTAAATTCTTAGCTCGAACTTAATCTAAAATTTTTTGTTGTCGATCGAAGAGAGCGTTGCCTCCAACTTAGAAGCCGTAAATGAAGCCTTTATATTTCGCAACTTCCTTTTCGCATACGCATCCGGGCGACCTCCACCTTGTTAATTTTAACATAAAACAGATGTTTTGTCAAGAATTATCCCGATACCCGGAAGGTATAATCATACCGCTTCCGGGAAACATTTTTTTGTCCATGATTTCCGGCCGGGCACCCTGCTTCGCTAACCGCTTATTAACATTTAAGTTGCAGCCAAGGGATGTTTTTAATGCGGTATTGTCAGGACGAAATATATTTAATTATTCCCAATTATGGAGGAAAAAAAATGGCGTCCCCAAGGGGATTTGAACCCCTGTTACCGCCGTGAAATATCCTCAGGTCTGTAAGATTCCTCTCTTTCGATAGACGTATTTGGTGCTGCTATTACCGGTTTGCCAAATTATCATTGACATGGATAACGGCAACTAATATTTAGATTGGCGAATGAGAATTATGGTAAGTCCTTGAAAGAAGATAACGATTCAAACTAATGATGAGGTATCTATGCCGGGATTAAATATTATATACAAACCGGAAGGTATTACCCCCGAAAAAAAAGAACAGATTATACGGGATCTATCCGGGATTCAAATAAAACCCGCGGGCAATATCAGGACCGTTTACGGCGATTTTAATATAATTGTTTCGCTGGTTTCGTATTATGATAGCTATCCCTTTCGCCAATTTAAAATAAATAATTGTCATATCTTTCTTGAAGGATACATTTTCAGCCATTGCGACGGCGACCCGATAGAAAAATTGCTCGA
>CBFCYP010000061.1:0-17263 GCA_965602185.1 uncultured bacterium | reverse complement strand
GCCGCCCATAAAACGCTGGATGAATGGGGCTACGGGCTTTCGTCGGTACGCTTTATCTGCGGTACCCAGGATATTCACAAACAGCTCGAGGCCAAGGTCTCGGAGTTTCTCGGCACCGACGACACCATCCTCTACGCCGCCTGTTTCGACGCCAACGGCGGCGTGTTCGAGCCGTTTTTCGACGATAACTGCGCCATCATCTCCGATGCCCTCAACCACGCCTCCATAATCGACGGTGTCAGGCTCTGCAAGGCCCAGCGGTTCCGTTACGCCAACAACGACATGAACGAGCTCGAGGATTGCCTGAAAAAAGCCAAAGACCTCAAGTACCGCGTCATCTGCACCGATGGTGTCTTCTCCATGGACGGCAACATAGCGAAATTAAAAGATATCTGCGACCTCGCCGAGAAATACGACGCTATGGTTCTGGTCGACGATTCCCACGCCACCGGTTTCATGGGCAAAACCGGCCGCGGCACCCACGAATATAACGGCGTCATGGGGCGGGTAGATATTATCACCACCACTTTCGGCAAGGCGCTCGGCGGGGCTTCCGGCGGTTGTACCTCCGGGCATAAGGAGATGATCGATTGGCTGCGTCAGAAATCGCGGCCCTACCTGTTCAGCAATACGCTGGCGCCGTCGGTTACCGGCGCGACATTGGAGATGTTCAATATCCTGATGGCCACCACCGAGCTCCGCGACAAGCTCGAAAACAATCAACGTTATTTCCGCAAGGCAATGACCGACGCCGGCTTCGATATCAAGCCCGGCGACCATCCCATCGTGCCGATCATGTTCGGCAAGTTCGAGAACGACGCCAAGCTGGCGCAGGATTTCGCCAAAGATATGCTGGCCGAGGGGATTTACGTTATCGGTTTCTCGTACCCTGTCGTCCCCAAGGGGGGCGCCCGTATCCGCGTACAGCTCTCCGCCGCCCACGAGATGGAACATATCGACAGAGCCATCGAGGCCTTCGTGAAGGTCGGTAAGAAGCATAAGGTGATAGGGTAAATTAAGCTGTGCTGTTAAAGTCTGGTTCCCAAGCGCCGCTTGGGAACCAGGGAAGAAAAATATATATTATTTAGTAGATTTCGCCAATTCCTTCCATTCCTCTACTATCATGCCATAATCATTATGGTTAGCTTTTTGATGAATTTCATCCATAAATCCTATACCCATTACTAACATTTGAGAGATATCGATTATAATTCTATCAGTGTTTTTATCTTTGGCTCCCCAGTCAAATCCCTTGGCTTCATCATTCTCATCGAATTTTACATATCGGAATACTACATCTGGTGGGCAATGGACTTCATCGCTCGCATATCTGAAAACCGTATCATAATGAGCTTGCATTCCTGCTTTTATTGCCAACTGTTCAACACTAAATTGGTTTGCGTCAACGGAGGAAGCCTTTTTATTTAATTCGTTTAAAAAATCCTCGTTAACAAATTCCCTAGTAAAATTGAAAATGCTATGCTGATTTTTTAATGCGGCATTTACTTTCTTTCGCAAATTAACAGAACTATATTTTAGATATTCTCTCCAGAAATCTGATTCTATTTCACTTGAGAATATCCGCAATAAGTAAATAGGATCGCAAAGAGTTCTTGACATCGCCCTAGCTTCAAATGGAAGCATATTATTTAGCAAAATAATGCAGGCCTGATATCCATTTAGGATTTTTATAAATAAGCAGTTTGCAATAGTCCGTTTCCTATCGAGGCTATTACAGGAGTACTCATTTTTCTGCTCCTGAGCCATTCTATTTAATCTAGATGCAAAGTCGATATATCTGCCATATTTTGCATTTAATTCAGGTAAAAAATTACTTATTTCATTACTTAAAAAACCGTCTTCATCCATTGACATTTAATATCACCTCATTATATGACGTATGGCCATTGACGCATCATTTACTGAATGGGAACCTCAGCCCAAGCTATCATTCTGTTTGCTTTTAAATCTCTCTTCCATTTCCGCAAATACAGTGCCAAGATAAGCCCTATTAGGAATTTCATATAAACTTGAAATATCCGAATAATTATGGCCCTGGCCATACAGCGTATTCATAAACATTAGCGAGCGTCTTAGAATATCTATACATGCCGGATCGCATCGATTTACAGCTTCCTGCAATAAGGCAAACAAGGAAAAAACAACTTGCTGTTGGTAAATATTTCCTCGGAACCAAGTCTTAATCGCTCTATGCATTTGATCGATGTAATATAATTTAGCCACCATTCTACAATGCGGATTTTCCGGCTGGCCAATTGAAACCTCCATTACGTCATTGATGTCTGCAATTTCTAGAATGTTAGAATACCGGGCAATCGGCTTCTCAATCACTTTATCCATCATATGAAACATCGCGCTAGCCGATAATGCTGATTCTTTATCCGCTGGATCCAATATATATAGTATTTTGGCATAATAGTGAAGAACGAGCCTTGCAAATTCCGGCAGTCCGAATTCCAGTCTTTCCAAATTCATAGAAATAAAAAAATGATTTTCTTCAATTATTCCTACCTTAACCGTAATAGTTTTTGGTTTTAGAAAAAGTAATTTCATCTCAAATACTTTGACCGTTAATAGCAATATTGTTTAAACAATTATGGGGAAATTAATATTTATGTCAAGAAATTATCCATCTCGCCGGGTGGCCCTCCCAAACTCGTTTGGGAGGGATAATCGTATCAACCCCAAATAAATTTAAGGTTGCCACCCCCGCATTCCGGGGTTCCTCCGGTTCGACTGACGTCGACGAGCCCCGCTTTAGCGGGGTCGAGTTCACCGAAATCAGAATCCCGGCTAATTATATTCTGGGTGGCACTCCCAAACTCGTTTGGGAGGGAACGTCGTAACAACCCCAAATAAATTTGGGGTTGCCACCCCGTCTTGGGAGCCAGAGAAAGCCATTTATCCCTCATGGTGGAGCCCCGCCAAAAGCGGGATGACATCTTGAGGGCTCCTGCGTCGGCGTCAGGATGTCATGAAATCCATCCTGACGCATAATTTAAGATTTTTATGGGATCTTTTTTTGATTAGATTTATAAAACCATTTATAATATACATTCCTTAGCAAAGGAGAATCAGATGGGCGTATCTTTTCCAGGCCGGCGTTACCTAATAGCAGGTTTTACTATTTTTGCGTCAATCACGCTATTGCCCGCATACGGGCAAGGCCAGGTGCAGCATGTAGAGGCACAATTTTTGTTAATAGCCCCGGACGCTCGCGGCAGAAGCCTGGGAGAAGGCGGAAGCATATTTTCAAGGGGAGCCGTTTCCGCCTATTATAATCCCGCCCTTCTTGTCACCAGCGAGATGTTTTCGGGGGAATTTAATTATTGCAAGTATGCGCCGGAATTCATTGACGATTTATCCGTAAAAAATATCTTCCTTTCGCACAAATTCAAAGATCTGGGTTACTTCGGTATCGGATACACCAGGTTTGACTATGGATATTCGTTTGGCTCCGGCAATTCTTACGACTATGCTCTGGGTTTCTGGGCAGCCCTTTCTTTCGACGCACACAATTCAGTGGGGGTCGGTGCTAAATATATAAAAAGAAAATATGAGTATTTTGATTACTGGGGAGGACTCGAATCATATGAAGGCTCCTCCTACGCCTTTGATTTCGGGATCTTATCTCGTAACCATTTTCCGGGAGTAACCTGGAAAAATGATAAGATATATTACCCTGTTCTCCACAGGTTGTTTAAGGTCGAAAGAGACAAGGGATTCTCGTTCGGTATCTCCCTGGCAAACCTGGGCAAAGCGATGACATTTTATGATGAGAATACAGCCTATCCGATCCCCAGAAATTTCCGATTTGCCGCGGGATACCAGGCCATCGATTCGGAACCGGTTGGTATGCGGTTAACCGTCGACGCCACGAAACTCCTAATCAACGTAAAAGATTCCTTTAAAGAGGAATGGAACGAAATCGTCTGGTCGTACGGTCTCGAGGCTACGTTTTATTATATATTTGATTTTCGGCTCGGAAGACTGTTTGATCGCGATAGCTATCAACGGTTTAATACCATCGGATTCGGTCTCGGGCCTGAATGGCTCTGTGTGGATTTTTCCTACGTTCTTGGGAATTATGACCGCTGGAATCGAAGCGGCGAGGAATATTCGATTTCCATCAGGTGCAATATCTCCCCGGATACTTTTGAAGGGAATTAATATTATTCGTGGTGTAGGGTCACACGCTTTGACACCAGCATGATTACCGCCGGAAGAGGCCACCTGGCGGCATAAGTATTTGCTGATAGAATCCTATTTACTTGGCGGCGTATACACCACCCTATGCCTCCGAGTCGTCAGGAACCCCTTCCTGACGACATCTTTGTTGCTGTAATGAAACGCCGCCGCCAGCGGGGCTTACAGCGCGGGGAAAGGCATTTTGCAGGGGCGTTCAATTGAACGCCCGCTATGGCCGATAGCGCGTTTTGTCAAACCCCCCTACCGATTTTAATCTTTCCCCGGCGGCGTATATACCACACCGTGCTCGAGATAAAACTTTAGCAAGGTCAGCGCCTCGCCCCAGCCGCAGGCGCATTCCAGGATCATGGCGCGGGCTTCGGAGGTGTCGGGGTAACCGGATTAGGTCAATGTTACAACCGTGCCGCCGTGTTTCGCCTCCAGAGCGAATTCAACCGATGTGGGATTGTCTTTTCCCACCGGGTACCATTCGAACGCGAAATTATTCGGCCGCTCGGCTTTTAATACTTTGCATTCGGCCTCAACGGTATAGAAATCCGGTCCCCAATCTTTCCAGCGGAACCACATCTTTCCCCCCGGCCTGGGATCGATCTCGGTGGCATGGGTGAAAAATGCGTTCCAGCCATCGCCATCAGTAATAGTATCAAATACTATTTCTGACGATTTCGATATAAAGATTTTGTGCTTTATATCTTTTCCAAACGGTTCCGACATATTTCCCTCCGATGATCTGAAAAAAGTAAATATAATTGAAACATAAATAGACATCAATCTGTATGTTAATATGGAGACAGAAAGAAATAATAGGATTGACTATTTCAGGAAATCAATTATCTTAAAATAACAGTATTAAACTTATCTTCAAGGTCTTAACAAGAGGTGCAAAATGAGAAAAAACTACTATCCCAAAATGATCTTTCCAGCTATTATTCTTATGATTTTCACAACCAGCGCTCTTGCCCAATGGCCGGCTAACTCCGACAGCAACATGGTCTTATGCGACCGGTTCGGCGATCAGGCCGTACCGAAAATCGCCGCCACTTCCGACGGCGGGTGTTATATATGCTGGTATGACCACGCCTCGGGCAATTATGACGTCTACATGCAACGGCTGAACGGCGACGGCGAAATTCAATGGGCCCCGGGCGGAATGTTAATCAGCAATCATTCGCAGGATACCTGGCTTACCGATTGGGATATGACGGTCGATGGTGACGATCATGCTATCGTCGTGTTCAACGATATCCGGGCCGGAGGCGACTGGGATATCTACGCCTATCGTATAAGCCCCGCCGGAAATTTCGTCTGGGGAGACAACGGCCTGACTCTTTCCGACAATACCAATTTTGAAGCCGACGCTGTCGTTGCCGTAACATCCTCCGGTAACTTCGTATTCGGCTGGATGGATGACACCATGGTTTATCTTCGAAAGGTGAATAGCGCGGGAATCGATATGTGGTCGCCGCATACGATCACTCTCTCATCAACTTACGGCCTGGCGAAGCCGCTGGTGGTCCCCGCCGAAAATGACGGTGTGGTTGTATCGGTTATGCTGGCCAGCGGCCCCATGTTCTGGGATCCTCAACATCTATATGCCCATAAGTTCGACTCGCTGGGCGCGGAACAATGGGGCAGCGGGGGAGTGGCCATAAACGCAGCCGGCGGAATCGCTCTTTATATGAACTATGATCTTACCTCCGACGGCGCCGGGGGCGCTTATTCGTTCTGGTACGACGACAGGGATATGAGTCTTAATGCATACGTCCAGCATATTCTTTCCGACGGCGTGATGGCCTGGACGGCCAACGGCGTTCAGGTTTCACTTGCCGCAGGGGAACTTCAAATGAATCCCTCGCTGGTTCATTTCCCCTCCTCCAACGAGGTGCTGGTTTTCTACCTGGCAACGGACTTTAATCAAACCCTTAACGGTGTTCACGGGCAAAAACTCGACTCTCTTGGCGCCCTGCAATGGGGCTCGAACGGAATCGCTTTCGTACCTATGAGCAACCAGACCAGAAGCCATATTTCGGCCCAGGCCCAGACCGACGGAGCGATTATAGTATATAAGGAATTCGCGCCCGGTAGCGCTATTCTGAGTTATATAAAAGCCATCAGGGTAGATATGGACGGTAACCCGGTCTGGACTGCGTCGCCTGTGGATATGTGTTCATACCTGAGCGGAAAAGGGCGTATCCCGACGACAGTCAGCCCGACCGGCCGGGTCATAGCCGCCTGGGACGATGCAAGGTTAGATATCAACGGCGATATGTATCTTCAGAACATCAATCCCGACGGCACGCTGGGGCCATCCGGATCATCCGGCTGCGAATATGTTGTCGGCGATGTTAACGGAAGTGACAGTTACAACGGCCTGGATATAACCTATGGTGTCGCCTTTTTCAAGGGCGGAGCCGGCCCGTTATGTCCCGACTGCCCGGTCGGCGACTGCAACAGCTGGAACTATTGCGGTGACGTAAACGCCAGCTGCTCATACAACGGCCTGGATATAACCTACGGTGTGGCGTATTTCAAGGGCGGTGCCGATCCCATGTTCTGCGCCGATTGCTCGCCGGTGGAATAGACATTAGATCACTCGTTCCCGGGCGCCGCCTGGGAACGGGCAAAAATCAGTTATTACTACAAAAAATAAATAGGGGCTCAAAATTTTGAGCCCCTACCGGAATTTATTCAATTAACTCCTACCCCAGCGTCACATCCAGGTACAGCATCACCACCACGCCGATCATTGTACCGATAGTAGCCAGGCGCTCGAATCCCGGCCGATGAGTCTCGGGAACTATCTCGTCACTAATTACATAGAGCATGGCTCCGGCCGCAAAGCCCATGGCGTACGGAAGAATCGGGGCGGCGATTGTCACGGCCCAGGCACCGAACAGCGCCAGGGGGATTTCGACCAATCCTGCCCGAATTCCCACGAAACTGGCATAGAAATAGGTCCCCAATCCCACGCTAAGAGCCGCGACAGATACGGCCAGCCCTTCGGGAATATTCTGAATCCCGATGGCCAGCATAAGCTTCAGGGCGTTGTGTATATCTCCCGAACCGAATCCCACGCCCACCGCCAGCCCTTCCGGCGCGTTATGCAGAGTGATAGCGATAATAAACAGCCAGACCGCCCTGATCTTCTTAGTCTGCGGACCCTCGTGTCCCTTCACGAAGTGCTCGTGCGGCGCAAGATGATCAGCGAGATCAAGGAATATGATACCCAACGCCATACCGATTATCACCGGCCACACCCCCCCGAACTCTATGCCCGGGAGTATCAGGCTGGTGAAGCTTGCCGTCAACATTACGCCCGCCGCGAAACCCAGGGCGGCGTTGAGGAATTTCTCGGACGGTTTTCGCCAGATCAGTACCACCAGCGCGCCAAAGGCATTAAATAACGAGATAATCAGGCCGCCGACAAAGCCCTGCCAGATAGGATTTGTACCCGCTATTGACCTGAATGCGTTTTCAATCCAACCTGTTTCCATTATCTACTTCTCCAAATTCATCTTGTCTTAATTTTCTAAATGATTACGATAATCATAATCATGATAATCTCCCGTCTTAACGATGTCAACGATTATTTTGTCCCAGACGCGATTTCCGGTTGCCGTCGCGTTTTCGGCCCGCCGTAAATACCGATATCCGAACGCGTACCATCGGGATCGGTCAACAAAGGATTTCCAGCATCTTTAAGAGGCGAATCTGTTGAAAGGCGAAAATCGTCAGTATCGATGAAATCGGGATCGATGTTTATATTTCCGTTTTTTCCCGTATAATCGGGCATGTCTCCGTATTCGCCGATTTTATTGCTCCAAACGTCGTTATAAGAAATATCAAAATTATACAGCGTGCCGTAATTCCAGATCCCCACGCAGGGACAAACCCACTGATCCTTCCAGCCGTTATTCGCAACAACATTATTCGAAAATCTTCCCGTGCACCCATCCGACCAGATCGCCATACCACAGTTGCCGTTGTTGTAGACGACGTTGTTGGTGGCGTCCATATATGACGTTCCGGTGGCGATAATGCCCCACCCGAGGTTATCGCGAACGATATTGTTGGAACATAATACCCTGCTGTCTCCGAATGAGCCTATCCCCTTCCAGAAATTGGAAATCCGGTTGCGCACAATAATCGCCGTGGCGTCCCAGGTAATACCTACCCCGGCGCCCCGCCCGCCGTTAATGATATTGTCCGCTATATAAGCGGTTGCCCCTCGATACAGCGCTATGCCGTCCCAGGTGTTGTTCTCAATCCGGTTGTTGATTATAAACAACTCCGCACCCTCCCGGCCCATAACGCCGCCGATACCGACCACCACAGATTCGGGGCGGTTGGTGTTATCGGCGAGAAGGCAATTCTCAATAGTGACTCTTCCCCATTTCACAACCACCGCAGCGTCCGTGGCGCTTCCATCGAGATCCCTCTTTCCCCCGGTTATTTGCAGGTTTGTAATCTGCGAATCATAGCTTCCTAAAAACAAAACCCCGTAGCCGGCGTTGGTTATCAGCACGGTTGAATCCACTCCCGCTCCGATAATGGTGAGCCCCTTATTTTCGATCAGGAAACCTCGGCTGGCTTTTACCGGCGTCATATGATTTTCACAATTTCCGCATAAAGTTTCCGGAAAAGCATACGATTGGGAGATATATTTCCCCGGTTTTATCAATACCGTGTCGCCGTCGGCTGAATTCGATAATGCGGATTGCAGATCCCTGTATGGTTCCGATATCGTACCGTTGCCCCTGGATTTATCCTCGATATCATCCACGTATATGGTAGCGCAAAATCCGTTCGCCGAAAAAATCAGCGCGAACGTCATAGTCGATAAAATCTTCAACATATCCTTTTATTAAGGGGGGTCTGTTTTTTAGTCAAGATTTTAATATCAGAACAGATCTTTCCGAAATCGTAATTTTCTTCTGCAGCCAAAAAAAGAAGATCGTATCCCATAGGTATCGGCGGTATCCGATAGAAATGTTGTGCCCGAAACCGCATATAATTTTTGTCTGTTTCCAACCTGTTTTGTAGTAACATGTTGAGGCCGCCCTTAAGCTTTAAAACAAATCCCTGAAGGGGACTTTAATTTGCGAATAATTACCGCAACCATTACATAGGGAGGTATCGTGTTTCTAAGATCATTTACAAATTCACTGGCCCCGATTACCAACCTGATAAAAACCAAACTTGAACTGGGGAAATCCTACGAAAAACTATCGTCGGGTATGAAAATAAACAGGGCCTCTGACGATCCCGCGGGCCTGGTCATATCGGAAAAAATGAGATCGAGGATCTCCGAAATTTCACAGCTTATAAGAAACATTGAATTTCAGAACAATAAATACACCGTCGCCGAGAGCGGCCTTGCTACTATGCAGGTCAACCTGCAGGAAATGAGAGATGTAGCTTTAGCGGCTTCCAACGAGGGCGCGGTTACGGATGATATGCGTGGGGCCTATCAAACTATTGTGAATAGAAATATCGAGGGTTTTAATAACACGATTAATAATATAGGCTTCGGTACCCAGATCCTTTTAGATGGTTCCGCGGGCTCCGTGGCGGATATTGAAGAACTCGCCCGTCTCGATATCACCGATCCCGCAAAGGCACAACAGGCAATAGAGACAATCGACGAGAAAATTGACGAGATTTTGAGCGTCCGGGGGGAGATCGGCGCTAAACAAAAATACCAGTTCGGGTCGCAAAAATCGAATCTTCAAACTGAATTGATCAATTTAACGGCCGCGGAATCGAGCATTCGCGATACCGACATGGCTCGAGAATATGCCAATATGGTGTCATACGAAATTAAATTGAAAGCCGGGATGTCGCTTCTGGCTCATAGAAACCTGTTATCCGGATTTTTGGTGAATATAATTGCCAGATAGTCGATTTTCTCACTTATTCAAGTTAGCCGTCGTTTTTACCCCCGGCGGTTTCTGAAATGATCATACCCGTTAATCTCGATTTCCGTAATCCCGCCATTCTGATTCTGCAACCGGATGCCCGGTTCCGCTTTTGTTCTGCCTATGGGCAAAAGGGGGCATCCTTCGGAATTCAACAGGTCCCTTAACTTATAATATGAATGTTCCGGCACCGTCCCCATCAATACGTAATCCTCGCCGCCGTAAAGGGCAAATTCCTCCGCTGATAAACCATATTCACTGCAATACTGCCTGCATATATCCGAAATCGGCAGTTTATTTCGTTCGATAATTGCCCCCACCCTCGATTCCTCGCAGATATGCCGCAAATCGGATATAACGCCATCCGAAATGTCAATAAGCGATGTAGCCAGACCGGACGACGATATAATATTGCCCTCCTTAACATGAGGATACGGCAAAATATGCGCGTCGATAAGCGAGCCGTATTTCTCTTTTTTAAGTCCTCGTTTCAAGATATCCAGTCCCGCAGCTGATGATCCAACTTCCCCCGTGATAAATATGACTTGACCCGGTTTGGCTCCGTACCTGTAAAGAACGTTGTCTTTTAAAGCTTCCCCTATAACAAAAATATTTACAATCAATCCATCCGGGGATAATGATGTATCTCCACCTAACACCGAGACACCGAACTCATTCGCCATCGAATCAATACCCGAAATCAGTTCGCCGATGTATCCCGTTTCGGTGGATTCCGGGGCGGCCAGGGAAAGAAGGGCGTACCGGGGAGTGCCTCCCATGGCGGCGATATCGGAAATATTAATTGCCAGCGCTTTTCGGCCGAGATTTTCGGGATTTATAAATCCCTTTGTAAAGTGAACCCCCTCGACAAGAACGTCGGTCGTAAGCAGCATCGCATTCCCGCCCGATTTTTCAACGACGGCACAATCATCGCCGATACCCTTGATCACGCTGTCGCCGGGCGATCCAATTATGCTCTTTATCTTTTCAATTAACCCGAATTCGCCTAAATCGCTCAGTCTCATATAGGCTTAAATATATAATAAAAAAATACCGCCGGACCCATAAAATCCGGCGGTAGGTCTTAAAAATATCGAGCTTATTTTTCCGGTTTTTTGAACTGATCCTCAAAAATCCTGTCGAAGGTATTTTTGGGAACAACGTATACCGCGTTTTTGCCTTCGACAGCGGCGTATCTGTCCTCGTCATCGTTGACGGGCTTGCTGAATTTGATATACGAGCTGTTGCCCGCGGCGTCCGCCACCCGGATACTATTATTGGGTTTATCGAGCCCGAATTTATCCTTATTCTCCGGATCGGTAACGCCTGATGCTCTTATACTCGCCAGGCTTGAATGCAGTCTTTTTATCTTGCTTTCTTCCAGTTTCAACCCTTTTTCGGGAGAAACCTGAGACCAAACCTCCACCGGCGGCGCCAGGGTATCCTCCGACGGTTCTTCCATGAGGGCGAATTGGTACCCGGTTTTTCCCTTTTTGATTTCAAAAGTCTTGATCTGTTCCCTGGGGATATCGCATAGGGTCAGCTCAATCCATCGATCGGTAGGCAGTTTTTTCTCGGGCGGAGCGTTCCATACCGCAAAACGGGAGATGAAATTATCATCCGCCAGGTATACGATCGGCGATCCTGCCAGCCTCATGAAACATTCGCGGCCGCTTCCGCCTTTTCCTATATAAACCTGCAGGAGTTTCGAGCCCTCCTCATCGAAAATCTCTATCTGCAAAGCCCGCTCATCGGTAATATCGAAATCATCGTAAAGCTCCACGGATTCCCCTCGGATCTGGCCGCTGACCTGGTTTAAATCGGTAAACAGTTTTTCGATATCGGTATTTTTGGCGGGAGCATTGTACGCGTCGGTTACCACCCACCCGGTATCGATTTTGGCGAAATGCAGTCCCGAATCGGGGTAATCACGTTTGTAAACGTCTATTTTCGCCGCTTTCTCCGTATCGAATTCGATATTTAGGGCGCTTAAGCTCTTCGGCTCGCTGGTGGGGGAATCGACGTTTCTCAATACCACCCAGAAAATCAACAGCGCCCCCAGCACAATCAACATCGAGTAAATAATTTTCTTGTTCATTTATCTCACACCTCCGGAAGCCTGTTCGAGAAGCTTCCTGTACGCCGAACGTTTATCGCGCCTGACGATCATCCTGAAAACGCCGAACGCGATTATAACCGCCGGCGCCAGCAGAATGGTAAAAATTCTCCAGAGTATCTTGGCCAGCGGAGAGGTCTCTTTCAGGAAACGGATCTGAATAATCTTGCTCTTGATATGCAGGAGATCCTCGCTTAAAGCAAACCCCTCGATCGCCTTTAGAAGCAGATCCTCATGTGACGGTTTCTGACCCCGATAACTGGCGTCCGGTATGAATTGATCTGTAAATATTTCGCTGTTGCCGATAAACATCAACCTGCCCGGAGCCGCCGTGACCAATTGCGTTTCCATGGGGGCCTCAACCGAATCCGGCAGATCCTGCCACTTCGGAGGAGGTTGATTCTCATAGGGATCGGGGAATTGACCTTCCAGAATCACCGCCAATGGCTGACGTCCGATTTTCTCCTGGTAATCCGGATTTACGACATCGCCGGCCAACGGCAGCCCTGAAAATTCGGCTTCCCAGGTATCGGGGCTCGAGGTCATTAATACTGAAAGCTTGAGTCCGAGTTCGTCGATCTTTGTGGAATCGATATTAACCGGAGAACCCCAGAGATAAACCATGGGACCGAGATTGGCCGTAAACGCGTAATCCTGGTTTATGTTCTCAGGAGAAATCCTGACCTGTACAGGCGATTGAACATCGAGATTGACGGGGACCGTAAGAAAGCCCCGTGATTGCTGAGCCTGTATTCCGACCACCTGGTTCTGCACGTCCATCATAATTTTGTCGCCCAGCGACAATCCATAGTTGGTGATCAATCCGCTAATCGCGGGATCGGCCTTGGCCGGCATAATCATGACATCTCCGGCGCGGCCGGGATTGTAGTTATACCTGTACATCTGCGCCGCGATTATCACGTCTTTGCCGGCATACAGCTGTTTGGCGATCTCGTATTTCTGCCGGTCCGAAAGGCTTTTGGGTTCCAGAAGCAGTATCGCCTTAACATCATCCGGAAGGATTTCTCTGGAAGAAAGATCCACGCGGCTCAGATTGTACCCCAGCTGCCTGTAGGTATTCGCGAGGTTTTGATATCTGTCGTTTTTCTCCGGGATTTGCTGCCCCATCTGCTGCATAAACTGACGCATTCTGGGATCGTTATATCTGGGGTCCATCGGCTCATAGGGAGCCACAAGGGCAATAACGGGAGGAGCTTCCTGGGTCATTTTGAATATTATCGAGCAGATATCATATTCGAGATTGGGCAAACTCTGCGGCATCACCTGGGGAATGACCTCCTCCGGTTTATCCAGGTAAGAAATTGAAATCGATGAAAAAACTTTCTTGATGCCAACGGCGTCCCGCTCCGTAGTCCGCAGGGTAAAAGGCGTAACACCCTTTTCCGCGAGGCCCTGAGCAAGTTCTTCATTTCCGGTAGGATCGATAACTTCAAATTTTATTTTTCCGGAGATTTTTCTGAATTCCCCGAGCTTGTCGGTGATATTTCTTTCAATATCTTTCATTCCGGGCGGCATTTTTTCTTCCGGGGTGACATAATACCTGACCGTCACCGTGGTCTTAAGATCTTCAATTATATTTTTCGCCGAATCGCTGATGGTATAGATCTTGCCCTCGGTAGCGTCCCAGCGTCCCAGGGGCAGCTGGTAGACCACCATATTAATCATCGCCGCAACCGCCAGCATAATCAGCGCCGCACCGGTAAACGTAAGATCGGCCTGCCGCCTCATCCTCTGCTCTACGGTCAGAGCGTTCAAAATCAGGAAAACCGCCATAAAGGATAAAAAGTAAACGATATCATTGATGCTGATTACGCCCCTATACATTGTCTCGAAATGCCCCAGCGATCCGACGGACCTCTGAAGAAAAGTGCCCAGCCCGCCGATCCACGAATCCAGTTGCGCCGCGATGGGAAGCCAGCCCAGAAGATGAAGCACCATGGCTCCTATCACCGCCATCACCCAGGCCGTTATCTGGTCTTTAAACAGACCCGAGAAAAACAGCCCAATGGAGGTATACAAACCTCCCAGAAGCAGCAAACCGAGATATCCTCCGAAGATCGGTCCCCCATCCGGATCACCCAGGATTATGATCGCTATCAGGATCGGCAGTGTGCCCAAAAGGTACAGTACGTAGAATCCGAGACCCGCGAAAAACTTGCCGAGAACCAGGTGCATCGATTTTACGGGAAGCGATTGCAGAAGAGCGATCGATCCCGATTTCTGCTCCTCCGCCCAGAGCCTCATGGTGATAGCGGGAAGGAAAAACAACATCAACCACGAATTTATGGAGAAGAAATCCCTCATCTCGGCGACGCCGGCGGCGAAGAAGAAAAAGAAACTGTACAATCCGGAGCAGACCGCCAGAATCGCGACTACGAATATGTAGGCGATGGGCGAATTGAAATAGGATGAAAACTCTCTTTTAAATAACGTTATTACATTTTTCATTGCTATTTCTCCACTTTCTCGCCGGAAAATTTCTTCTCTGAACCGATTTTCACATAATAACGGAAGGCCTCCTCCATGGAGGATTTATCCCGTTTAAATTCCTTGATGAGCCAGCCGCTGCTGTTCAGCTTTTCCGCCAGTTTTATCCAGACGTTCCCGTTGGAACTCGATTCTAATCTCACCAAAGAGAAACCTTCCTTCTCGCTGATATTATAATCCAGCAACAGCTCTTCCTTCAAGCCGTCGAGCATTACCGCAAGCTCGGCTTTCGAAGCCGCGACCGTAAGCGTAAATCTGACGGCCTGCGACACTTTCGATTGCAGCTCCTCCAGAGTCCCATCGGCCACTATGAATCCGTCTGTGATAATAACCACCCTGTCCGCGATAGCCTCGACCTCCTGCAGTATATGGGTCGAGAAGATGATGGTTTTGTCGTGCGCCAGCGATCTTACCAGGTCGCGTATCCCGATAATCTGCATCGGATCCAATCCCGACGTCGGTTCGTCGAGAATGAGCACCTCGGGATCATGGATCAACGCCTGGGCGAGCCCCGCCCGTTGGCTAAATCCCCTTGACAGGGTACTAACAGTGGTTTTGAAAACCTCCCGCAGTCCGCAGGCGTTGACGACGTAGTCAATTCTCTCTTTTAGCCTGGAATCCGATAATCCCCTGGCTTTGCCCACAAAATCAAGGTATTCAGAAACCTCCATCTCGCCATACAGGGGAGGCGTTTCGGGCAGATAACCGACCCGGCGGCGAACGTCAAGCGGGTCTTTCAGGATATCGTATCCGGCAACTTTCCCACCGCCCGATGTGGGAACAATTTGAGTGGCGAGGATTTTCATTGTGGTCGTCTTCCCGGCTCCGTTTGGACCAAGCAACCCCATAACTTCACCCTTATGGGCTTTGAACGAGGCGCCGGAAAGAGCCACGACGGGACCGTAATTCATACTCAAACCATTTGCTTCAACCATTTAAAAAAACCCTTCATTTATTAGTGTTAAACATCCCAATCTCAATTTCAAAGCCGGTAAATTAATCTTATACTCCGACAGTTTTTCAAGGTTCGCATAATACAAAAAAAAATCCTGTTTTTCCACATTTTTAATCCAAATATTACGGATAGCCGGTATTTAACCGCTAAAACCTTGTTTTTGCCCTTATTTTAATTTGCTACCTAAATAGGAAACCGATATATTTAGCCCGACCTTTTTTTCGAGGTTTTGGGCGAAAGTAATGGCGAGAGCGGATCAAAAAGCGAGGTGAACATGTACGGTGGTAATAAAAAATTTTCCTGGAAAAACATACATCCCAACTGCAAACCGACAACCAGGGTGCTCTCCGCGGGATACGACCCGGCATTTTCCGAGATGTCCGCAAAAACGCCCATTTTCCCCACATCGACGTTCCTTTTCAAATCCGCTGAGCATGGCGAAAGATTTTTCCATCTGATGACCCATCCCGAAGATAGAGGTGAAGACGAGGATCCGGGATTGATATATTCGAGAATGAACAATCCCAACATGGAAATAGCCGAAGATAAAATGCTGGTGATGGAGCCCGGGGCCGAGGACGCCGTGGTTCTGCCGTCCGGAATGTGCGCTATCTCAACCATGTGTTTAGCGCTTCTTAAGCCCGGCGATATAATCATATATTCGGCGCCCGTTTACGGGGGAACCGAACAACTTTTCGAAATGATCCTTCCCAAATTCGGAATCGAGACCAAACCGGTATATTCACCGGAGATTAGTGAGTATCAGGGCAATCTTGATAAATACAAAGACAGAGCCGCAATGATTTTCATAGAGACACCCACCAATCCTACAATTGTCCATACGGATATCCAAAAGATCGTGGGATTGGCCAGGAAATACAGTTCCGGGAAAAATGGAATCAAGGTGGCTGTTGACAATACCTTTATGGGTCCGACTTTCCAAAGCCCCATCCCTTTTGGTGTGGATCTGGTCGTATACTCCGCAACCAAATTTATCGGCGGGCATTCCGACCTGATCGGCGGATTCGTTCTCGGGAAAAAAGACGATATCTGGCAGATAAAATCTTATCGGTCAGTTCTGGGAGCTACCACCGATCCTTTTTGCTGCTGGATGATATCCCGTTCTCTTGAGACCATCGACCTCAGAATGAGAAAATGCGCCGAAAACGCGACCAAAATCGCCGCTTTCCTGGCCGATCACCCAAAAGTAGAAAGGGTAGTTTATCCCACCGTTCTGGATAAAGAAGGTTCTCAATATCAAATCTATGAAAAACAGTGCAAGGGTCCGGGAGCGTTAATCTCCTTTTATATCAAGGGTGGAAAAAGGGAGGCCTTCTCCCTTCTGGACAATGTGGAAATCTGCAAACTGGCCGTAAGCCTGGGGGGAACCGAGACCCTGATACAGCATCCAAGACGAATGACTCACGCAGAACTTTCGGATGATATGTGCGAAAGAGTCGGATTGACCGATTCCATGGTTAGAATCTCGGCTGGCGTTGAGGACCCGGACGATATAATTGAGGATCTGAAAAAAGC
>CBFCYP010000060.1:0-17399 GCA_965602185.1 uncultured bacterium | reverse complement strand
TTAAACCGATCTGGGTGTAAGCGTCGATAAGGCCGGGCGTAATTATTTTACCGGACGCGTCCAATACGGTTGCCCCTTCGGGAATCTCAATATCCTTTCCCACATCGCTGATTCGGTCGTTCTCTATAAGAATGATTCCGTCTTCAATTATTCCGTTCGCCATGGTGAAAATACGTCCGCCCTTGATGACCAATATCCAGGCGAAAGAGTTGGAGGAGAGAATTAATATCAGAAAAACCGTGATAAAAAATTTAGTCCTCATATCGTGCCTCCAGGGGCGAGGGTTCCTTAGATCTGTCAAACACGATCTCACCGTCGACGATAGTCATTTCGACCTGCGTATAAATGTTAAAGGGATGCCCCGAGAAAATGGCTATATCGGCGTCCTTGCCTTCCTCGATGGAACCGGTCAAATGATCGATCCCGATAGCCCAGGCGGGATTGATTGTTAATCCTTCGAAAGCCGCCTGACGGTCCATCCCGTACCTGACCGCCTTGGCTGCGTCGAGCCATAACCGCTGTATCTGATCCGGGGAATCGGAGTGAAATACGACCCTCACACCTTTTGACGACATCATACCCGGTGAATGAGGAATTCCCTCCCAGGCTTCCACCTTGAAGCCCCACCAATCGGTCCAGGTAAGGGCGGCGATATTCCTGCTCGCCAGCGTATCCGCGATTTTATAGCCTTCGAGAGTATGCTCGAACGACCTGATCTCGAAATCGAATTCGTCGGCGATCTCCATCATCTTCAGCATCTCGTCTTTGATATAACAGTGAACGTGAACCAGGTATTTATTATCGACTATGTCCCTTAAGGCTTCCAGTCTCAGGTCTCTTTTCGGGGGCTTGGCGTATTTATCCTTTTCCCTTTTCCTCTCGTAAAGCTTCCATTTCTCTCCGTATTCTTTGCCTTTTATAAACCACTCCCTCATCATAGCGATATTGCCCATACGGGTGGATGGCATTTGATTACGCCTTCCGTAAACACGTTTCGGATTCTCGCCCAGGGCCATTTTCATTCCCGGCTTTATGTCTTTAATCTTCATTTCCCCTATTGATCTGCCGGGTTTCAATTTCAGGGTTACCGTCTGTCCCCCAATAAGGTTAGCTGATCCCGGTAATGTTTGTATGGCGGTTACCCCGCCCGCCAACGCCCGCAGGATCGCCGGGTCCTCGCTGTTGAATGAATCCTCGGCCCTGACCTGGGGAGTTATCGGATCGGTTGCCTCATTCCCGTCATCATGCGCGTCCACGCCGGGCCACGAGTAAACCCCGATATGCGAATGGGCGTCGATTATCCCCGGCATGATAAACTTGCCGGTAGCGTCGATTATTTTGCAGTTTTCAGGCGGCTTGATTTCCTCGCCGATTTTTTCTATTTTGCCGTCTTTAAGGAGAACGTCGCCTTTTTCAATAGTCCCCCCGGTAACCGTTATCACGGTACCGTCCTTTATTAAAATAGGCTCATTAGCTCCTGCCGCCATAAACAACAGTAGAAATATAATCGAGGTTAAAACCGGTTTTGTTTTCAGCATTGTCTTTATCCTTGCCAATACCGTTATTTTTCCTTCGGCCTGGCGATCTGGTTTAACATTATCATCAGTATGGCGAAAATTATCGCCGCCAACACCATGGAGAAAATACCGCCACCCGGAATGATCGACCATAGGCTGGTTAAGGGAAGCCGCATGGCGTCCAGAACGAATATATCGCCGGCCGGGATTACCGCTACTATTGCCAGCAGAATACCTATCACGCCCACTCCGGCCACTAATCCCGATGAAAACAGCACGCCATTATCGGTCTCCGTCGGTTTTGCGCCCGCTTTTTTATCCCTGTAATGCCTCAGCAATCCTCCCGCGAAGATGGGTGTGGTTGTCTCCAGTGGGAGATATAATCCCACGGCCGCCGGCAGTGATGGGACTTTGAAAAGCTCGAATATCATGGCAATTATGGCGCCTGCGCCGACCAGTATCCAGGGAATATTTTGATCCATGACGCCCCTGACCACCAGGCTCATCAAGGTCGCCTGGGGTGCGGGAAGTTCCGCTTTACCGGTAATAGGGGAGGGCGCGCCGGCGAAACCGTAGGCGTTGTAAAGCATAATCAGCGTAAATCCCAATACGGCGGCGGAGGTTAAAACCCCTATAAGCTCGCCCATCTGCTGTTTTCTCGGTGTGGCGCCCACCAGAAACCCGGTTTTAAGGTCCTGCGATGCGTCCCCCGACGTGCAGGCGGCCATACAGACCACCGCTCCAATTGTTAAGGCCGCGATTTTCGCCGGTCCGGAGGTTAATCCAAAAGCTACGAAAATTATTGATGTCCCCAGCAGGGTCGCTATGGTCATACCGGAAACCGGCGATGAAGTCGATCCCACGAGCCCGACAATTCTCGATGCCACAGTAACAAAGAAAAACGCGAATATTACTACCAATAGCGCCGCCAGAACTGACGTGAGGGCGTTTATCTGTTCCAGTCCTAAAGTGAAGGAAAGTCCCAGAAGAATAATCATAATTACCGAAAGCCACAGAACCACTTTTATTGAGAGATCTCGATCGGTACGGACAACGTTCCGGCGATCGGCGCCGCCCATCAATTCCTTTGATCCCAGCCGGAACGATTCGACAATGGTGGGGATCGATCTTATCAGAGTGATAATTCCGCCGAACGCTACCGCGCCTGCCCCGATATACCTGATAAAATAATTCCAGATCTGGTCGGGACTCATGTCGGCGATTGAGTAAACGCCTACGGCCGCCAGGGTCGCCTGCGCCTGCTCATTCAGGAATCTGAACATGCCCCACCTGTCCCCGAAAGCGGCGATAGCCGGGATCAGGATGATCCATGCTACCGCACCTCCTGCAACCATAATCGCCGAAATTCTACGTTTTAATATGTATCCGACACCCAGGAGCGCGGGATTGACCTCCAGCGAAACCACCATCTTGTTGACAATCAGCGTCGGCACCCGGATCAGCCCATCAAATACCGAAAAACCGTTTTTAATAAGTTCAACAATACCCCCTACCGCCAAACCTGTAAATACATGTTTCGCCGAAGTGCCGCCTAAATCCGCCGATTTGATAACCTCGGCGCAGGCGGTACCTTCCGGAAATGGCAGAACGTTATGTTCCTTTTTTATAAGAAACTTGCGCAGGGGAATCATGAAAGTCACGCCCAGGATACCGCCTATGGCCGCTATTATGGTGATGGTGATAACCTGGATTCCATAAGTTTGATCCCATCCTAATAAAAACATGGCGGGAATGGTGAAAATCACGCCGGCCGCCAGCGATTCGCCGGCGGAGCCTATAGTCTGCGACATATTGGTTTCGAGAGGGGAGCCCCTTTTGGCCTTTAAAAATTTATGCAGAAATGCGAATAACGCCACCGACATCACCGATACCGGTATCGAGGCCGATATGGTCAGCCCAGATATCAATCCCACGTAGGCGTTGGCCCAGGCGAATACTATCCCCAGGATGGTGCCTATAATAATGGATTTCCAGGTGAATTCCGGCAGTTCCTTATCGTGGCTGATATAAGGTTTGTATTCTGGTTCTTCCATAGAAGCTCCCTTTCCGGTTGCCTTCCGTTAATTATCCCTGCAAATTATCCCTAAAGCCATCGGCTGTCAATTCCTATTAACCGGGTTAAGGTTCCGGTATGGACAGAACCGATATATTCGATGGATCAAGATCCGAAAAAGATTGAAAACGCCCATATCCACCCCGCAATTTTATTTCACAAATTCCTGATAGTCAAGACCTGAGCTTCTCAATTTGCCGCCCGAAATGACGATAAACTTAAAAGATGATTATAAAGGGGTGAAATATGGAAATTATACAGCAAAAATTAGTTTGGTTTATGGGAAGTTGCGCGGCTTTAATATTGCTTTATAAACTCCAGCTTGGCCGGGCGGGTTTGAGAAAATCGGCGTTGACCCGCATGAGGATAGGCGTGATTATGTTAATGTTTGGAAGTTTCTGGGGCATTTTCCTTAAAACTCTTTTTGCGGGCGCCGCATTTGCCTCTTCAACCGTCGCGTTTTCTGTTGAGACCATACTCGGGTATACAATCGGATGGGCGCTGATAATCTGGGGATTGGTTTCATGGGCGGTTGCATATTTCGATCTGCGAGGAAAACCTCTCACAACCGCCGGCTCGAGGATCGTATCCGATATTATCATGAAATCGATGCTGCGCGGCGACGGGGGAAAGCTTCTTTTTAACTCATTTTCCAGAGAGCTTTTTTCCATACTCAACTGCCAGGGGCTAACCTTTCATAAAATTCCAGAGGATGACAGGTTGCAGCTGGTTTTTCATCAGGGATTGACTGAATCCTCGGTGAAACTACTCGAATTCCCGCGCGGCGAAAGAAGTGTATTCGTAATAACCGTAAAATCGCGGCAGGCAGTGATATCCGATGAAAACCATACCTTACATGAATTCTCGTTTCCTGAAACATCGAAAGGGCAGGTCACCGCCTCGATCTCGATACCGGTAACGTACAACGGACAGCTGCTCGGCGTGCTGACGGCGTATCGAATAAAAAATATCCCCTTCAACGAGGATGACCTGAAGATTCTGGAGATAGCCGGTTCCGGCCTGGGCGCCTCCCTGCATAAGGAAAAATCAGATAAGGAATATGTTCAGGAAGCCCGTCATAAAGAGTCGCTTACTATCGCCACAAAACCCCTGGATACCGGGCAGCCGATGATTTCGGCCTTGATTAAATCCGCGAAAACCTTAAATAACTATCTGCCTTTCAAGTGGATCTGTTTGTATGTTACCGGCAACGGGACCCCAAGATCATATGAGTTCAACATTCCCACCGGCGGGGCGGTAAAGATAATCGAGGGATGGTTTCCCAAATATGCCTTTCCGCATCTCTACAACCGCGATTCCAATACCGGCTTGAAATTCGGTACGGGCTCCGCCAGAACCTCCCCGAAAGCGACTTATATATTTCCGGTGGGAAATACAAACATGCCTCTGGGCTATCTCGAGTTTGAACTTCAATCGCCCGCGGCCAACAATTCATATCTCCCGCTTCTCGGAAATATAATGGGAAAGAGATTCGCGCTTTACCTGAAAGATGACAGGATACAGAATCGAGTAAATACGTACGATAGCTGGCTGGGCGCGCTAAGGTATTTTCAGGAAAGGGCGACGGAGGTTAACGACATTTCATCTCTATTGAAAGAGATAGCTTCATCAACGGTGGATCTGGTACCGACTTCCTTCTGCCGGATTATGCTGGCCGATCCCGCGAAAAGATTCCTCAAAACCGCGGCCCTGGCGCAGAAGAGAAACCTGGACTGGAGAATGCGTTTCGAATCGAAGATCTCGCTTGCGAATCTGGAATTTCATAAGACGTCGCTGGAATCCGGAGCGGTTATTACCTTCAACCAGGAAGATAACTCCAGGAAACTCTCTGAGGAGGAAGCATTCAAGATGTTGCCGACCGAGGTTAAGTGCGGTACCATTGTGCCCCTGACACTCGGGCAGAAAACCGTCGGCCTGATTACCATCGGCGATTGCAGAAAAGCCGGCAGGGCCCTTGAGAATTCCGGCCCCATGTATTTTCTTAACGCGCTTTCGAGCGCCGTATCCATGATCCTGACCTGGCAAAAAGAAAAAAGATTATCCCGGGAGGGATCTAAAAAATTGACCCTCCTGCAGAAAAACATCGCTAAGGATTCAAAATCTGAAAAATCACGGGTGCGCATCAATTCCAGGATAAACGGGCCCCTGGCCGGAATTATGGCCGCCTGCGAATATTTGAAAAGCGGGCTGTATAACGAAAAGGACGAACTTGATCGCTACCTGAAAATAATTGAGAAAAACGCGTCGCAGATTCATCAGAATATATCATCGCCCTAGCTGTAGGTCAGATCCCCGCCCGGGATCTGACGCCATGCCTATAAATAAAATCTGTAATTACTGTCGCAATGAAATAAATAATACACCTGTCATTGCTTTGTCCCGCCTGCGACGGGAATCGCAATGACGAGGTCGTAAAAGCGCGGTCAGTCCCGCAAGGTGGGATTCCTGGCCGATAACCGTTGGGAATGGGTTCCCGACGGCGCGGCGTTATGGACAGACAAGAACGATTGTCCTCACGTTTATTTTAGAAATAAGCCACCCGTTAATAAAGGTTGACACAAATTCCCTCATTTTATATTTATCTTCAATGAAAACGCCGCATTTTCTCGATCTTTTCAGCGAGTTCAAACGTAAAGTCGACCAGCATATTTTTGAAAAATTGCCGCTGAAACACGATATCCCCGAAATTGAACTACTATATAAAATGATGCGCGATTACCCCTCGCGCTCCGGCAAAGGGCTTCGGCCGGGGCTTTTAATGACCTTCAACCGCGCCTTCGGCGGAAGCGATGAGAAATCGCTCAACACCGCGGCGGCGCTGGAGATTTTCCAGAACTGGATTGTCATCCATGACGATATCGAGGACGGCTCCGACTTGCGACGGGGCCAGCCCGCGCTGCATGTAAAATACGGCATGCCCCTGGCGCTCAACGCCGGCGACGCCCTGGCGGGGAAGATGTGGGAGTTGATTTATAAGAATAAAAATATACTCGGCAACGAAACCGCCATGAAGGTGTTCAACGAGTTTCTTATCATGTATTCCAAAACCACCGAGGGTCAGCATATCGAACTGGGATGGGAGCACAACCGTAAATGGGATCTGACCGCTGATGATTACTTTTCCATGTGTAAAAGAAAAACCGCCTGGTATACCTGTATCAGCCCTTCCTGGATAGGAAGCCTGATAGCGGGGGCCGGCGATAATCTTAAAAAAGTTTTTATACTATTCGGCGAGGAGCTGGGCGTAGCATTCCAGATACAGGATGACGTTTTAAATTTAATCGGCGACAAGGAAAAATACGGCAAGGAGATAGGCGGCGACATACTCGAGGGCAAAAGGACTTTGATGCTTATCGACCTTTTGAGCAAATGCGAACAGGATGAAAAACAGTTTGCAATAGAATCGCTGGACCGCGCCAGGGAGAAAAAAGACCCCGGTATTATCAATGATATATTGGGACTTATGAATAAATATGGTTCCATCGAATACGCGATCTCGGTGTCGAAGGAAAAAGCGAAAAATTCGCGTCACACATTTCTGGATCAAATCAACGGTCATATTGTGAATGAAGAATATCAGGACGTTATTATCGATCTCATCGATTTTATGGTCGAACGAGAGTTGTGAACCTGATATTCTGTACCGCTTTGATAACGCTTTTCGTTTGTAGGTTATATTAAGAACCGGAAGACAATGAATCGAACTACAAGGAATAGACTGCTTATATTATCAGTTTTTCTGATTGCTGTTTCCGTGGTTTTACTTTCCATTCCCGAATCGGTAAGGACCCCGGCTCCCGGCGTCGATTCTCAAAAAGGCAAACCCGGCGTCGGTCTTTACGTTTCCAGAATCATAGACGGCGATACATTCGAATTGTCCGATGGGCAAACGGTTCGTCTTATCGGGGTGGATACGCCTGAAACTGATATGCCTTTTTATAACGAAGCGGTGGCGTTCGCAGAATCGCTTTTATTTGGAAAGCAAATTACTATCGAATTAGATAAGGAGGGAATGGACAAGTATGGGCGGTTATTGATTTACGCTTATATCGATTCGAATCTCGTCAATGAGATGATAATCGGTAGAGGATTGGGGATCGTCTACCTGTTCGAATCAAATCTGAAACAGGCCAGTGCCTTGATAGAATCGCAGGCCAAAGCGAGAGCCGCCGCTCTCGGCATATGGTCTTTGCCCGCTCCACCCGCCGAAGATTATTATGTCAATATAGCGGGCTCTTACCGCTTTCATCGCCCTTTATGCATCGCTATAAAAAGGTCCGATCCCCAAAAACGAAAGATATATTATTCCAGGGAAGAGCTTCTCGATAAAGGATTTTCCCCCTGCCGAAATTGCCGTCCTTAAGCGCGGTGAGGCTGATTTCAAACTAAAATACCGTTATCGCGACCCCGCTTTCAGCGGGGCGCCTTTGGCGGGGAGACGACGAAGCAATCTCATCGTTTTTAATAAAGATAATATTATAAATACGCTTTATTCCGATTTTTAAAAGCGATTCATAATGATAAATTACGTTTTGTCAACAGACCGGCCTCCCTTAAGGGCGGTTGGTTTTTGCCGATATCTTATATGAAGAGCGGTTATTTTTACGGGAGGTTCTATTGGTATCTGTACTGGTTGTCGAAGATAAAAGCGCCATGCAGCAGATGTTGAGCGCCACTCTTACGGGCGAGGGCTACGACGTCGATATTGCCGGCAACGGCAAGGATGCCATTTCCAGGGCCAGGAATAAACGGTATGATCTTATATTAACCGATTTGAAACTGCCGGGGGCCGACGGGCTGGAGGTGCTTTCGGAAGTGAAGGAAATCGACCCCGAAACCTCCGTTATTGTAATGACCGCCTACGGCACCGTTGAAAACGCGGTGGAGGCGATGAAGGTCGGCGCTTTCGATTTTATCACTAAACCGTTCGATACCGATCGCTTGTCTCTTTTGATAAGAAGGGCACTGGAAAACAGAAGGCTGGTCGCGGAAAATACGCTTCTTCGGGAAGAACTTGCGCAGGCATACGGCTTAACGGAAATCATAGGTAAATCCGAGAAAATCAAGGAGGCCACGGGACTGGTGCAGAAGGTCGCTCCTTCCGATACCACCGCGCTGCTTTTGGGGGAATCGGGTACCGGAAAAGAATTGTTCGCCCGCGCTATACATTATCTCTCCCCGCGAAAAGACGGTCCCTTTGTCGCTATTAACTGCGCCGCCATCCCCAGGGAACTTCTCGAAAACGAGCTTTTCGGATCCGAAAAGGGCGCTTTCACGTCAAGCCATGCCCGCAAAATGGGAAAATTTGAAATCGCCGAAAGGGGCACCATTTTCCTGGATGAAATCGGCGATATGGATATCTCCCTGCAAGCGAAACTCTTAAGAGTTTTGCAGGAGAAAAAATTCGAGCGTCTTGGTGGAACCAAAATAATCGATGTTAATGTCCGCGTTATCGCCGCCTCCAATATGGATCTTAAAGAGGCCATTAAAAAAAGAAATTTCAGGGAGGATTTATATTATCGGCTGTCGGTTTTCCCCGTTCAGATTCCCCCGTTAAGAGAAAGAAGAGAAGATATACCGGCGTTGACTGATCATTTTATAAACAGGTTTTGCATAGAATTGAATAAAAAAGATAAAAAATTATCCAGAGAATCTTTGACGTTGATGGAAAAATACCATTGGCCTGGAAACGTCAGAGAGCTTGAAAATACTATTGAGAGAGCCATTATTCTTTGCGAAGGGAAAACCATAACCCCGGATCAATTGGCGATTCGTGTTCCATCCTCGGCGGAAATCAGGCTTAGAGAAGGGGCGGGTTTAAAAGAGGTTGCCGCTCTGGCGCAGGCCGAAGCCGAAAAGTCGTTAATAAAAAGGGTGCTCACGCAAACTAATGGGAATAAAAAGAGATCCGCCGAAATCCTTAAAATCGACTATACCACCCTGTTTGAAAAACTGAAAAAATACGGTATCCAGACCAGGAAAGGGCTTTCTGAAGAAACGTCCTCACCGGCATAATCCGTTATCTTCTTTAAAATCATATAGTTATAAATCAAAAAAAAATCTTGACATTTTGATTTATTTTTGTATAATACGTTTGACAAAACGGATATTTTTTGGTGGTTTTTTTGTTCTTTTGGTTTAGACAACGAATAATAAATAAAAGTAATTTTTGAGGAGGCTTTTTTAATGAAAAAGTTAATGTTGGCTTTGGCGGTATGCCTGTTTTCTTTCGGCATGGCTAACGCAGACGACCCGGGCGCTCAGGACAGCCTGATCGTCCAGATCACGGAAGTGGACACCTCCGCGACCGAAATTTATGTTTGGATGTATGCGCTTACGGATGATTCTGTATTCTATTACAACTGCCCTCTAAGATTCACAACGGACGGCGAGGGGATTAATTTCAGTCATGTATCTTATTTCAGTCTGTTATTGGCATGGGATGATACTTTTGACTCTCTTTTAATTGATCAGGATTTTTTAAGGATGTTCGGTTGGGCCGATATCAGCGGTGGTGATAATCCGCCGTTGCTTACCAATGGAGCCCGTCTGCATATACTGAACCTTGTGTTTACAGTTGATCCTGTTGCCGTAGATCAGTATGTTCATATCGACACCACCAATGATCCGATAAACGGATCGCTCCTGTTCGGTCTGATCGGCGGCGTTGAAAGTTTCGTTCCTGCGTTTGTCCCCGGATATATCAAATTCGGCGATCCTATCAGTGGTATCGAAGATCCGATTGCAGAACTGCCATCCGAGTTTGCGCTGAAACAAAACTATCCGAATCCGTTTAACCCGGATACAAAATTGTCGTTCGATCTTCCCCAAGCGCAGAATGTCTCTCTGGAGGTTTATAATCTTCTGGGGCAGCATGTTAAAACGCTCGCAAACGGCATGTATGACGCGGGTAGTCATACGGTTTCTTGGAATGGAACAAACAACAACGGTGAAGACGTTCCTTCCGGCATCTATTTCTATTCGTTGAGAACCGAGGAATTTTCAAAAACCAATAAGATGATGCTTATTCGGTAATCTTGGCGATATGAAGGTTTTATGGGCGGGTCACGGTACCCGCCCTTTTTTTTATTAGAGAAGATATTCTCGCTTTTTAGGCGAATCGGGCTCCAAAACCCTGCTTGAAGTCGGAAAAAATAAGAAATCGATATAAATTTAGATTTATTATGGATATTTTTATTGACTTGCGTTTTGGTGAATGGTTATATTGGCGCCATGTTCGAAAGTGAAATAAATCACAAATTAAATCGTTAAGGTGATGAAGCTTATAATAAACGGTTTTTGGTGCGGTTGGTAAGAGAGGAGTTTGCGTATGGCGACTTTAAAAAGCAAATTGGCATCGCTAATACCCGTCTGGCGTGAGGAAATCGGAAACCTGGTTAAATCTCATGGCGACACCAAAGTGTCGGAGGTTTCCATGGCTCAGGCCTATGGCGGAATGCGCGGTGTTAAGGGAATGGTTTGTGATACTTCGGAGGTTCCTCCCGATAAGGGTCTGCTTATCAGGGGAATCCCTATCGGTGATTTAACCGAAAAACTTCCCGAAGAAATTTTTTATCTTCTGGTTACCGGCGAAATGCCCGACAAAGCGGCGTTGAAAAATCTGCAGAATGAGCTTTCCGAAAGGGCCAAAGTCCCGGCATATGTCTGGAAAGTGCTCGAGGCCATGCCTAAAGATTCCCATCCTATGGCCATGCTTGATACAGCCATCCTGGTGATGGAACGCGAGTCGGTCTACAGGAAAGAGTACACTGAAGGAATGAAAAAGACCGATTACTGGATGCCGACACTGGAAGACTCCTTAAATCTAATGGCGAAACTTCCGGGTATCGCCGCCGGCGTTTACAGGATGAGATTTAAAAAGGGGAATAGAATTCCCTATAAAAAAGATCTCGACTGGGGCGGCAACTACGCCCGCATGCTGGGCATAAAAGATCCCGACGGCGTATTCGCGGATCTGATGAGATTGTATCTCGTCCTGCACTCCGATCACGAGGGCGGCAATGTCTCGGCCCATACCTGCCATTGCGTAGGATCGGCGCTTTCAGACGCCTATTACGCTGTCTCGGCGGGTCTTAACGGTCTCGCCGGACCCCTTCACGGTCTGGCCAACCAGGAATGCCTGGGATGGATTCTGATGGTTCATGAAAAATTCAAAGGCGTTCCCTCCGACGAAGAGATAAAGAAATTCGCCTGGGATACTCTGAATTCCGGTAAAGTTATACCGGGATATGGCCACGCCGTTCTGAGAGTTACCGATCCTCGTTTCACAGCGTTTCGTGCTTTCGGTCTCAAGCATATGCCGGATGATCCCATCTTCGCTATCATGAACAAAGTCTACGAAATCGTCCCCGGCGTTTTAAAGGAGCATGGCAAAGCCAAGAATCCGTGGCCCAACGTTGACGCGGGATCGGGCTCGCTTCTGTATAATTTCGGCATGAAGGAATTTTCATATTATACCGTTCTATTCTCGGTCTCTCGTGCCATGGGTATGCTTTCGCAACTCGTGGTCAACAGGGCTATCGGCACCGCTATCGAAAGACCGAAGTCGGTGACAACCAAGTGGATGCAGGCGCAGGTCAGCGGCTAGAGCCGATTCTAACGATTACTTTAAGGGCCGGTGGAAACTCCATCGGCCCTTTTTTAAACCCGTAACATTCCTATCTCCATCCCGGCTAATATATCTTGACAACAGTTGTTAACCTCATATCTTATAATGGGAATAGTCAATAGTATGAGGACGGCGGAAACCGGTCTATATTGCGCTGTCCAATGGGGGATATTATGAAACGCGCGATTATTATTATAACAATTTTATTTTTTGGCTCCGCTTTCGCCATGATGCCACCCAAACCGGGTCTTTACGATGCCGAAACCGGAATTTCCGTAACCACCGGCGATCCTATGCCGCTGTTTCCCGATAACTTCGGGGCGCCGCTGGGCGGGGTAAAATCGACTCTTGATGTCGTAGGAGTAGGGGTAATGGCTGTCGTCCTGATCGATTTTCCCGACCGGCCCGCCGATACCACTCTGCATCCGGCATCGGAGTATGATTCCTTGATTTTCTCCACCGCGACGTATCCCACAGGAAGCCTCAACGATTTCTTTTTTGAAAATTCCTACGGGCTTTTCTCGGTGGACGGCGATGTTGCGGGATGGGCCACAACGCCGAATTCCTATTCCAATTACGATGATAACAATTATGGTCTGAGCTGGGGAGGTGGCGCCGTCGCCGAGGCCGCCGCTCAACTGACCGATACTTATGTTGATTATTCTCTTTGTGATAACGACGGCCCCGACGGTACTCCCAATTCCGGTGATGATGACGGTTACGTGGACGCCTTCACCGTGATACATGCCGGCCTGGGCGCCGAAGAAACCGGTTCCATTCACGATATCTGGTCGCATGCCGGTTATATGAGCTATATTACAAACGATCCCCGGCTGGGCGGCGGTTTTATACAGATCGACAGATATACCATACAGCCGGAAGAAAGGTTGAACGCGAACGGAGATACGTTGATAACCGGAATTTCCGTTATTTGCCATGAATACGGACATATATTGGGATTGCCCGATTTATACGATCCGTCCCGCTACACCTGGGGTATCGGATACTGGGGTCTCATGGGATACGGTGCCTGGGGCGCCGGAGGCAACACCCCCGAATCGCCCGCCCATCTCTGCGCCTGGTCAAAAATAGACCTGGGATGGGTAGATCCTGTTAATGTCGATGTAAATTTACCTAATGTTACATTTCCTCCTATAGAAAATGAACCGGTTGTATACAAGATCTGGCGCGACGGAAATCCGCATTTGGAATATTTCCTGCTGGAAAACAGGCAACAAATAGGTTTCGATACTCCCGCCCCCGGACATGGCCTTCTGATATGGCATTTTAATTATAATAATTATCCCTGGCATAACAGGCTGGAGCTGGAGCAGGCCGATGGTCTTAACGAACTCGACCAGGGCAACGGCCAGCGTCCCGATCCCCATTATTATCATCAGCTGCTGGGCGATGACGGCGACCCGTTTCCGGGATCGACCGATAACACGCGCTTCGGGCCCGATACAAATCCTTCCTCCAACGACGATAACGGAGCGCCGACGGGCGTCTATGTCGATAACATCTCCGAATCGGGAGATACGATCACTGCCCACCTGATTATAAATTACGATTTTCCTCCGCCCGCGTATCTGGAAAACGATTACGTCTGTAATGGATTCGAGCTGCAATGGGCCGACCCCAGCGGGGCGTCGCCGGATGGATACAACATTTATCGAAAAATAGGTATCAACGGCGAATGGCTGATTCGCAACAGCGGTTTAATAATCGATACCAGTTTTACCGACAACGAGATAATATTGGCCGATGATTTCCAGTATCGCGTAACCGCCGTATACGGCGGTATAGAATCCGATCCCGTTAATACGGATGCCTACTATCTTCCCGATCCCTCGGCTGTTAATTATCTGCTGGTGGGAACCGATTCCACCGAATGGCTCAATTTCTGGTATAAGTCTATCCTCGATTCCCTGGGATTGGAAGGGGAGATGGTCAATCATATATTGCCTTATTGCGGGGATTATTTAGCCGATTTGCCGCTATTATGGCTGGTAAGTTACCCTACCAGGCCCAATCCCATATATGAGGTATACGACAGAGACATCGCCTTAATGGATTACCTCGATCGCGGAGGAAAGGTATTTATCGACGATTTGTATTTAACTTTCTGGGCCGATATTCTCCGTGACAGTTATTTGCTTTACGACTTAACAACCTGCATTCCTCAGCCTTTTACATACGTATTTGGCGTATCGGGATCTTTCGCCGAGGGCCTTTCCTTTAATCTCGAAGATACCATGTGGTCGAGTACTTTATGGCCTATGTCTTCTCCTCCTGAAGTGGGCATAGCCCTTGAAGAAGATACTCATTGCGGATGCGTCGATATTTATGTTGACAGGTCTGGCTATAAAGCTGTCGTAAATAGCCAGCCAATAAACGAATTCATCGACGGCCCCAACGGCACCCGGCTGGAGTATTTCGACAGGATGATAGATTTCTTCGGCATTCAATCTAAAGTTGAGGAAAATGAAAATATATCTTTACCGGATAAAACGGTTATTTTAACGGCGTATCCCAATCCTTTTAATGCCGAGGTTAAATTGCGGATTTTATCCGAGATTGACAGCGATTATACTCTGGAGATTTTCGACATAACCGGCCGAAAGATAAGGAGTTTTAAGGTTTCCGGAAAAGACAATCAGGTAATCTGGGATGGGCGAAACGGAAGGGGACAAGCAGTCTCCTCAGGCGTTTATTTTGCCAGGATTGTTAACCTGAATCAGACTTCATCAACAGTAAAATTAACCCTCCTTAGATAATTGCGAATGTTAGTGAAAAATAATCTGCGATATAAAAATAGCCCAATTTTGTTGACAACTTTTCCAATATCTTCTATAATTAACGGGTTTAAAGCATTGAAGCCTGGCCGCAATTCGACCGTCGGGTTGATCGATTACGGAAAAGAATAAGGGGGTTTTATCGAAAACTGATAACGTTTTCGTTTGAAAGGACCTATAAATTATGAATAGAAGGCTGTTATATGCGAGTATGGTGGCTGGAATGGTTTTTTGCCTTTTTACAGGTTCGGTTTCGGCGGCCGACGATCTTATCGTATTCGATAGATCGCAAATCGAAACCGTACAGCAAGCGGTGGAGATCAAGGTTATCGCCAAACTGGATGATCTGGCGATAGCCCTGGCGCACGGCGGTGATTTCGAAAAGATCCAAAAGGCTGAAAGATCGACCCGGCTGATAGAATCGCTGGTTAATATTGATCGTCTCTGGGTTATGAGAAAGAAGGACGGAATCCAGAATCCTCCGGGCGTATTAATTTCCACCGAGAATTATCATCTGCTAAGCATTACCTTTGATGAGGCTACGGAATTGATGTCGCGGGGGGCCTTCCTTTCCAAATGCCAGAATATAAATCTTCCCGCCGACAAACGGTTCCGGGTCCCGGCAAAACTGCCCTTGAGTTCTTTGATAACAACAGATATAGATTCGCTCATGGCGCTGGTCTCGGTCGATTCGGTCACCGCCTATATTCAGAGACTGCAGGATTTTCAGACCCGTTATACCTGCACCGATTCATTCTGGACGTCCGGAGACTGGGTAGCGTCGAAATTCGCCTCCTGGGGTTACGACAGCCTTACCTTTCAGGAATTCGATACCCCGTTTCAATGCCTTTCCAGAAACGTAATAGCCTCGAAGATTGGCGATGTGAATCCCGACAGGTTCATCATCGTAGGCGGGCATTATGACGCCATAGTATTTGACGGCGGAAATCCTATTGTCTGGGCGCCGGGCGCCGATGATAATGCCACGGGCACGGCAATGACGATGGAGGTCGCCAGGGTGCTGGCCGATCTGCCGTTTAAAAAATCTGTTCGCTTTATAACCTTCGGTGCCGAGGAGCAGGGCCTTATCGGTAGTTGGTATTACGTGGTTGACGCGTTGAACAGGGAAGAGGATATAGCGTACATGATTAACGCCGATATGATCGGTAACGTATCCGATTCTTTTCTCGATTTCTTGATAAGATGCAGTGAAAACGGCGAGCATTATGGTGAGGTTATCGAAGATCTGGCGATACAGCATACCAGCCTGATTCCTGATCTTCAAGTCGGTGAATGGTCCGGCTCCGATCATTTTCCCTTTCAGCAGGCCGGATTCCGCACCATTTATTCCGCCGAGGGCGATTTCTCGCCCAACTGGCACACAGGTACCGACATTATCGATAATATCGATCCCGCCTATGCCGCCGATATAATCCGCGTCAACCTCGGCGCGCTTGTGCTCGCCATCGAGGCCCCGGTTCCCGTTACCGGGCTTCAGGCCTATAATGCCGGTGATGGAGAAACGGTGTACCTGGAATGGGATCTCTCGCCGGATATTGATGTAATCGGATATGAATTGTATTTCGGGACATCGGAAGAAAACATCGCGATCTATGATACATCCTACACATCCGCCGATACCGCCTATAACCTATATGAAGATACCACCTATTATTTCGGAGTGGCCGCGTTCGCCATCGACGGCGCGACCAGTCTTATTGAGGATTTTATAGAATTGACTCCCGGGAGTATTCCGAGCCGGGCGGATACGCTCATGATTATGCCGGAATTTTATCAAAATCATATTCAATGGTCGGCCATACCCGATCTCGATTTCGCCTATTATCAGCTGTACAGGAAAATCGGTGAAAACGGTATTTACCAGCCGCATCAACAGATTCCCGACACCAACTTCTTTATCGATCAGAACCTGCAATCCAATCTCAGATACTATTATTACGTGACTCTCGTAGATACCACCGCCCTGGAAGGCGAACCTTCTCATGAAGATTACGCCAAGGCGCTCAGTTTCGACAGTGGTATTCTGTTTGTCGATGAAACCCGGGATTTTACCGGCGGCCAGGGTCTTCCCACCGACGCCCAGCAGGATTCCTTTTTCCAGTTTATTTCCGACGGTTATCCGGTCACGTTTCATGATTATATTGATGACGGCGATCTGAGAATAAACGATCTCGGTCCTTATTCCACGGTGGTCTGGATCGATGACGACGCCGCCAACCAGCAGCTCGATCAGGTCGACAGCGATCTTGCTCATTATCTGGACGTTGGCGGTAACCTCCTGTTCGTCGGCTGGCGGGCTTTCTTCGGCTACTCAAATATACGGCCGTTGTTCTTTGATCCCG
>CBFCYP010000059.1:0-17628 GCA_965602185.1 uncultured bacterium | reverse complement strand
GTAGTGCCGGCGGCGCATTATTTCTGCGGAGGAGTCATAACCGATGAGTTCGGGAGAACGGATATAAAAAATCTCTATGCCTGCGGGGAAGTGGCCATGACCGGCATGCACGGCGCCAACCGGCTGGCGTCAAACTCGCTTTTGGAGGCGGTGGCCTTCGCCGAGTTCGCGGCCGAAAATCTGAATCTGGAATTCTCGGCAGTTGAACCGCCTCCGGAGATCCCTCTCTGGGATGATTCCGGCGTGTTCGACCAGGAGGAATGGGTGATAATATCTCACGACCGGACGACTTTACAGCACCTCATGTGGGATTACGTCGGCATCGTCCGTTCCGACAACCGGCTCATGAAAGCCGAAGAACGCTCCATAATAATGCTTCGCGATATCTTCGATTTCTACCGCAAAAATCCGGTGCGCACCGAGGTTATCGAGCTTCGCAACATGGCCATCGCCGCCAGGCTCCTGATCGAGTGCGCCAAACGACGTACCGAATCCCGGGGACTGCATTACAATATCGATTACCCGGAGAAAGACGATCAATATTTTCTTAAGGATACCATCATAAAACGGGGTGAGATTTGATCCATAAACAGAAGATACTCATTGTCGATTACGGCTCGCAGTATACCCAGCTCATCGCCCGGCGCATACGCGAACTGAAAGTATATTCGGAGATAGTCAGCTGTCTTCACGATTTTGATAAATACGATTTTGAGGGCGTCGCCGGGATTATCCTCTCCGGCTCCCCGGCGTCGGTTTTTCAGAAAGACGCATTGAAACTGGACGCCACCCTTCTCTATAAAGACGTGCCCGTGCTGGGCGTTTGCTACGGTCTTCAGCTTATGGCCATGGAACTGGGCGGCAAGATCGGCGGCTCCCGCAAACGGGAGTACGGCCGCGCCATTATGACCTCGTATAAATCGGAGCTATTCAAAGGTCTCCCTCTCAAATCCCAGGTCTGGATGAGCCACGGCGATCATGTGGAGATACTCCCCCCGGGGTTCAAGCGTATCGGCTCCACCAAAAGCGTGAAATGCGCCGCTGTCGCCAACGAAAAGCTGAAATACTACGGGACACAGTTCCATCCCGAGGTAGCGCATACCGAGGCCGGCATACAGATTCTCAAGAATTTCGTTTATGAAATATGCAAATGCAGAAAGAGTTGGTCGCCGGAATCGTTTATCGAAAGCTCCATCGAGGATATCGGGAAAACCGTTGGCGTAAACGGCCAGGTGATCTGCGGCCTTTCCGGCGGGGTCGATTCGTCCGTAGTGGCGGTCCTGCTCAACAGGGCCATCGGCAAACGGGCGGTGTCGGTCTTTATCGACAACGGGCTACTGCGCCTTAGCGAAGCCGAGCAGGTGAAGACCGCCTTTAAGAAGTTCGGGCTCAACCTGCGTTTCGTCGACAGCTCCGACCTGTTCCTGCGGCGGCTTAAAGGTATCTCCAACCCGGAGGAGAAACGGCGCAAGATCGGGCGGGCCTTTATAGAGATATTCAATAGTGAAGCCAGAAAGATCAAGGGCGCCAGATTCCTGGCGCAGGGGACGCTTTACCCCGACCTGATCGAGTCGATGTCGTTCAGGGGGCCGTCGGCCACCATCAAGACCCACCACAACGTGGGCGGCCTGCCCAAGCGGATGAGCCTGAAGTTGATCGAGCCCTTGAAGGAGCTCTTCAAGGACGAGGTCCGGGAGGTAGGACGCAGGCTCGGCCTGCCCAAAGAATTCATCGGCCGGCATCCCTTCCCGGGGCCGGGGCTGGCGGTGCGGGTGCTGGGATCAGTAACCCCGGAACGCTTGCGAATTCTGCGCGAGGCCGACCATATCTTCATCTCCGAGCTGCGCAAGTGGAAGCTGTACAACGAGGTATGGCAGGCGCTGGCGGTGCTTTTGCCCGTCCGGTCGGTCGGCGTCATGGGTGACGAGCGCACCTACGAGAACGTAGTAGCCCTGCGCGCTGTCACCTCCCTGGACGCCATGACCGCCGACTGGGCCCATCTCCCACCCGATTTCCTCTCCCACGTCTCCAACCGCATCATCAACGAGGTCAAGGGCATCAACCGCGTGGTCTACGATGTCTCCTCCAAACCCCCGGCGACCATTGAGTGGGAGTGAGGGGGAACAATATCTTGCTTATACCTAAGGCGTGGATTATAATAAATAGTACTATTGAATAGAAATGATATCAATAGCTAAGGTTGAGAAAAAATGAATTTATTCGGAAATGATCCTTTTCCATATTTACCTTCCCCTCATTCTCAGAATACCGACGAGGTGAACGAACCTCAAAAAAAGCCAAAATGTCCGGCAATATTCTTTTTCGGGGCCGGCGCCTCAAAGCCCGCTAACGTACCCACAACCGTTGAATTTGTTGATCAATTCAAGAAAGAAATTAAAGAGAAAGAACTAGGATATTTCGAAATGATAACGGAGCTTATAGAAAAACAACAAAAGCGAAAATTGAGTATTGAAAAACCCATTATCGATATTGAGATGATACTCGAAGTTTTGGATAGAATAGAGAAATCAAATGAAGATCCTTTATTATCTTATCTAATCCCTGACACAATTTATTTAAAAGAAATTTCTGTAATTTCTTTAAATCAAAAACTAAAATCTTTTATTAAGAAAAAGGGCATGATTAAAGCCGATGCTATTTCCTATATGAGCCCGCTTAAGGATCTTATAACTATTTTTGATTCTATAAATATTATTACGACCAATTACGATATTGTAATCGAGCAATTCTGTAATTCTCAAAACTTGAGTCTAGAAGATGGCTTTGGAAATATTTTCGAATTTGAAAGATTAAAAAACAGTCAATCTCAAATAAAACTATTTAAAGTACACGGTTCAATATTGTGGTATAGGAGCAAAACAGGGCAATTTTACAAGCTGCCAATAAAAACTGATAGTGATGTGGAAACCGTTTTTGGCGAGGATTTAGAACCGCTAATAATTTATCCGATGCGGAAATGGCAGTATATCGAGCCTACATTTGAAATAATAAATGAGGCAAAAAGGATCATGCGGGATCCTGATATAAAATTCATATATGTCTTTGGATATTCCTTTCGTGATGATCATATCCTGGATATATTCCTGGATGTATTCCGGGATAGAAGGGATCTTTATTGCATCCTTGTAGATCCATATGCATACAAAATATATGAAGATAAGCTAAGATATAATGACGAATCTAAATCCTCGGAATCCTCTATCGCCGGTCGGGTTATCTGTAAGCCTTTTACTATTCAAACCGAATTAGAATACTTCTTTGCGAATTCATTGAATCCACTCGTCGGGGCTTTAAATGAGCTCATAGAATTCCGTCATAGCTCAGCTCTGTATGGTACTTGGAATTGGAGCCATCCGGCATTTTTGTTGTTAGAAAATAACTATTTATCGGAGTTTGAAAAACTCCGACAAAATCGAGGTTTTTTGGAGTTAGAAAAGCCGTTCTGGGACAAGCTTCAAGCAGTATTATTATATATCGCTAATCAGGTATCGGCCGAGATATTTGATAAAATCTTCTTTTCGATAGATGAATTATTAGTATTATTAAACGCAAATTTTATTGAAGGGCTTCAATTTGAACCTCTTGTGGATGGTAATGAGAAAAGATATAAGATCAATGTCGCCTTTTTAGAAAAGCAGGGTCGACGAATACACGATATTACAAGTTTCGAGCTAAATGATTATAAGGCGAAATTTATAGATTATTGGGAAATGCTACGAACAAAATTTGATATTAGTGGTGTTAATAAAAAAAGAGATGACTGGAAATATGAAATCTCATATGAAATTTTAGAACTAGGCAGGGAAATTCACCATTTATTCGAAGAAGTATCCGGATCAAAATACGGGGCAGATAAACCTTTAGCTAAATCGAAGATTGTTGAAATTATGCATGGTTTTCTAAAAGGGGGTAAAAAGGAATATAATAAACCTGACATAAAAAATAATCCTAAGGAACTTGTCCCGTTATATTTAAATATAGTATTGAAGCAATTCGCAGAGAATGTTAGAGCAATTCTTGCCGGTATCAAGAGAAATCCTCAAGACGGACTTAAATGGTTTTCAAATAACGGGGCCTCGTCCGAGGAGTAAATTTCGGCCAGGATGTCGTCAGGAATGGGTTCCTGACGACGCACGAATGGCGGGGATGACGACGCAAATCCCCATTTTCCCGGCGACAGGACAGTATTTTATCCCCTATAAAAAATATGGGTCCGTAGGGGCGTATTGCAATACGCCCCTACGAGAAAAGGTTTCATGGTCGTAGGGGCTGATCTAAGATCAGCCCGCGAAGAAAAAGGGTCGATCTGAGATCGACCCCTACGGCGTTTCCTATGAGTAATCGTAGGGGTTTGATTCATCAAACCCCGAAGGCTCGCCCGGTCGCCGCTTTTCAAGAAAAAACGGATCGTCAACGGCTACGAGCAGTTCCGGGACTGGTGGGGCAGGTGGCGCTTCACCCATATATACAACGCCGAGAAAAAGGTGGGCGGGAAGATCTGGAAGGGGCACGTGGTGCATCACCGGGACGGCAACAAGCTCAACAACAGCCCCGAAAACCTGCAGGTGATGAAACGCTGGAAACATGCCCGGATGCATTACGCCAAAAGGAAGAATAAGAAACACTGATTCCAGCGCTGTAAGCCCCGCCTTTGGCGGGGTTTCCTTACAGCAGGCGGGAAGTCGTCAGGAAAGGGTTATTTATCCCTCATGATGGAGCTCGCGACATCATGAGGGCGCAAGGCGTGGGGGCGTCATGATTTCATTGTATTCCATCATGACGCATAATTGGGGAATATCACTCAGGATGGAGTGAAACGACATCCTGAGGGCTCAAAGGCAAAATGGGAAAAAACTGGAAAAACTATTATACAGACAATGCAGTTCACCACATAACCGGGACGGTCCATCAATGGCAGCCCGTTTTGCTTTTTACTTCGATTATAGATATAGTCATGGATGAATTATTCAAAAAAGCGAAGCGTTGGAACGCGAATATATGGGGTTACGTGATTATGCCTGAACATTTTCATTTAATGATACGATCTGAAAAAGCTGATAATATAATGCGGTTTCTGCATGGATTTCGACGTTATACGTCGAGCAGGATAAAGGATATTATTGAAATAAATGATTTGGAATTTGAAGGATTTTGCAAAATAAATAGCATTGAAATTAGTTTTTATTATGAAAACACTGCAGGAAAATCCTCTTTTCGATTCTGGAAGACAAAACCACGGGTTTTTCCAATAACCAAGGTGGATGAAATATCAAGAAAGCTTGATTATATACATAATAATCCTGTAAGGCGAGGTTTGGTTGATTCGCCAAATGAATGGAAATATTCGAGTTTTAAAAATCATGGCTGACGATAACCTCGGGGTATCGTATAGTAATATTTTTCCTGAGGAATAAATAAGAAAGAGGATTATCCCTCATGATGGAGTTCGCGACATCATGAGGGCACAAGGCCCGTGAGCGTCATGATGTCATTGTATTCCATCATGACGCATAAAAGCGCTCCCCGCGCTGTAAGGAACCCCTTCCTTACAGCAGGCGGGAAGTCGTCAGGAAAGGGTTCCTGACGACGCAGAAAAGGCGGGGCTGACGACGCAAGAGGGTGGCAATCCCAAATTTATTGGGGATTGGGCCTTCTTTCGCTCCCAAATCGAGTTTGGGAGCGCCACCCATCAGGGCACTTTTGGGGATAGCAATTAAAATGGCAGTGTTGCCCCACCCACCGGGTGGGATGAACTAATGAAATGATAACCAAACTCCTGACAATCGCCATCATCATAATCGCCATCTACTTTTACCTGAAACTCGCCCGGTCGCCGGTTTTCAAGAAAAAGCGAATCGTCAATGGTTACGAGCAGTTCCGGGACTGGTGGGGACGATGGAAATTCACCCATATCTACAACGCCGAGAAAAAGGTGGGGGGGAAGATATTTAAAGGGCACGTGGTTCATCATCGTGACGGCAACAAGCTCAACAACAGCCCCGAAAACCTGCAGGTGATGAAACGGGGTAAGCATGCCCGCATGCATTACGCCAAGAGGAAAGATAAGAAACACTGAATCAAAGCGTGCCGCCGGGTCACCTGACGCCACAAATATAAAAACACCTCGTCATTGCGAGGCTCACGTCTCCGACGTGAACCGTGGCAATCTCCCGCTTACGGGCACACAGGTTCTTGAATTTCAATAGAGGAGATCGCCACGTCGTCCGTCTGACGACGGTCTCCTCGCGATGACGATTATTGACTAGGTCAGGTCTCCCCTAGACCTGACGGCTAAGCGTCAAATCCCGGGGGGATTTGACCTACGGCTGGTTTTATAAAGAAATTTGACCCGGATTAAGAAATATCGTATATTTAAGCTGAGGGTATTATGCTTCTGAAATTGCAGAAAGGTATACTGTATGGCCCGGTGAATTCGCGGCGGTACGGCAAATCGCTGGGGATAAATCTCATGCCAGCGCAAAGCAAACTCTGCTCCTTCAACTGCGTCTACTGCCACTACGGTACCACCAATCGCTGCACCATGAATATCGATCAGTACAGCGGCGAGCTCCCGGATTTCGACAAAGTGATCAAGAAGCTGGAAAAAAAGCTTCAAACCGATATAGAGCTGGATCTTATCACCTTTTCCGGCAACGGCGAACCGACCCTTTATCCGCGGTTTGGCGAGCTGGTGGAGGCGGTGGCCCAACTGCGCGGGAAATACCGTCCCGAGGCTAAAATCGCCCTGCTTTCCAATTCCACCGGCCTGGGCTGCGAGGATGTCGTCGATAGCCTGGATATGATCGACCTGCCTATACTCAAGCTCGATGCCGGCAACGAGGATACGTTCCGGGTCATCAACAGGCCGACGCGAAGCATCAAATTCGAGGATATCTTCGAGCGGCTGTTTTCGTTGGACGGCATCTATATCCAGACTGTTTTTGTCGAAGGGCAGCTGTCAAATATCGGCAATGATGACCTCGCCGATTATATCGATTGCATCGGCAGGATAAAACCCCAGGAGGTTCATCTTTACTCTATCGATCGCCCCGTCCCCAATACAAAAATATCGCTGGTTCCGCCCGAAAAGCTGGAAAAGATAGCCTCGAAGATAAAAAAAGAGTCCGGGGTCGCCGCCCGGGCGTTTTACAGTTGATTCTGCTGTAAACCATACCGCGTTATCGTCTGTCCGGTGTGGCCGAATAAATCGCCGAGAACTTGACATCGGTTATTAACGTAGTTAATATGGAAGTAGACTAAAACGCTTTTCACAGTCTTTTAAGAAAAGGCGGATTTTTGCTCAGATTGCTTTTAATATTTCTGGCGATGATAATAATCGTCAGGCTGCTGTCTATCGTTATAAAAGGCATAAAAATGTATTCCCGCGGCAGCGTACAGCATAAAAAGAAGCGTAAAGAGGAGGTCGGCGAAGGCTGGATCGTCGAGGATCGCGTTGATGAGGATAAAAAGGCCGATTCCTGATCGGCCTTTGTTTTTCAAATAAAAATCGAATATAACAAGGAGGAATTATGTTAAGGCAGAACATATCATCGGGCTCGCCGTACGAGGAGCGGATAGGTTTTTCCCGTGCGGTAAGAATTGGCAACATGATAGCGGTTTCCGGAACCGCTCCCATCGACAGTGAAGGCGAAACAATACATCCGGGTGACCTTTATAATCAAACCAAATACTGCCTCGGCATTATCGAAAAGGCCATCAAGGAAGCCGGGGGCAGGATGGATGACGTTATCCGCACCCGGGTTCTCCTGGCCGATATCTCCCGCTGGCGCGAGGCGGGCAAAGCCCACGCTGAATATTTCTCCGATATCAAGCCGGCCATCTCCATCTACGGGGTAAACAAGCTCATCGGCGACGACTGGCTGGTGGAGGTCGAGGCCTATTGTTATGTGAAAGAATGAACCGCCGCATTAAGCGGTTTTTTAAGGATTATGCTTTTATGTTGTTAAATTATTTCATATTTTTCACTTTATGATATCCATCGAAATCCCCGGTTTCGGCTCGGTCGGGATAAAATATCTCGTCTGCGATTATTCCGGCACTCTTTCGGTCGACGGGAAATTGATAACCGGAGTAAAGGAGACGTTAAATAAGCTTGCCAAAAAAGTAGATATTCATATCCTCACGGCGGATACGCATGGCAAAGCCAAATCTCAGTTGAAGAGTGTCAATTGCGCGCTTAAGATTATCGAAGAGGAAAACCAGCATATTCGAAAGGAAAATTATGTAAGGGAACTGGGCGCCGACAACGTTTTCGCCATAGGCAACGGCAACAACGATATCATGATGCTCGGCGCCGCCAGGGTGGGAGTGGCAATCTGCCTGGATGAGGGGGTAAGCGCCGAGGCGGTGAACCTGGCCGATATTCTGGTTAATTCCGCAGAGGATGCCCTCGGTTTGCTTCTATACCCCAACAGGCTGAAAGCTACATTGAGATTTTAGGAGACGCTAACAATGATTAATTTCAACGGGAAGATAGCACTTATTACCGGCGGTTCGCGCGGTATCGGGGCCGCCACTGCAAAGCTGTTCGCCCGGCTTGGCGCGGACGTCGCCATAAATTACCACGCCAACAAAAACGAAGCTGAAAAAGTGAAAGCCGACATTGAAGGACTCGGGCGCCAATGCCTTATGGTGAAAGCGGATATCGGTAAAAGACCCGATTGCGAGAATCTCGTCAAAACCACGGTCGAAAAGTTCGGCAGGATCAATATCCTGGTCAACAACGCCGGTATCTGGACCGAGGCCGCCATCGAAAATATGACTGATGATATTCTCGACCACCTGCTTGACATAAATCTTAAAGGCTGTTTCTACACAACCTCGGCGGCGGTGCCTTATATGAGAAAGCAAAAATCGGGCAATATTATTTTTATCGCCTCCACAGCGGCTCAACGCGGGGAGGCGTTCCATTCGCATTACGCCGCCTCTAAGGGGGCGCTTATCGCCCTGACCAAATCGCTCAGCGCGGAATTGGCCGGTGACAATATCAGGGTCAATTGCGTCGCCCCCGGCTGGGTTGATACCGACATGAGCCATGAGGCCTTGATCGGGAACGATGCCCCGAAGATACTGTCATTAATACCGTTGGGCAGGGCGGCGACGGCGGAGGAGATCGCGGGTCCCATAGTGTTCCTGGCTTCGGACTGGGCCGGTTTTATTGACGGCGAGATCCTCAATGTCAACGGCGGGGCGGTGCTCGCCGGATAAATCATATATTAGACGTTATTATCGTTTATAAAGCTTTGTGGTTGACAACCTCATTCGCAATGGATATTTTCCTGATTTGAGAAATCGCCGGAAACGAAAAAGCTGCTGGATTAATTAATGGAATTAATGAAAGTCTTAGCTCCCGTATCGGAACATCTCGACAAATTTGAGATCGAATATAAACGCGCCCTGGAGACGGATTCGATAATAATCAAAGAGATTACCGAACATCTTTACGGCGGTCCCGGCAAAAGGCTTCGTCCCGCCCTGATTTTCATGACCTCCGGAGTCTATAATGACGCATCGATATATTCGGCCATGGCGGTTGAATTCATTCATACGGCCACCCTCTTGCACGATGATGTTGTCGACGAATCCCGTACCCGAAGGGGAATCGAAACCGTCAATCATAAATGGAACAATCTGGTTTCCGTTTTGATGGGGGATTATTTCTTCGCCAAAGCGTTCAATATGCTGGTAAAGGCGGGATCATCGGAAATTATGGCCTCTTTTGCCAGGGCGACCGAAAGAGTCTCCATTGGTGAGCTGAACCAGGTTTTTTATACCGGCAACTTTGATATAACCGAGGAACGCTACCTCAATATTATCGCGGATAAAACCGCGTCGCTGTTTGCATGTTCGGCGGAGGCGGGAGCCATGTGCGCCGGTGGAAACGGGGAGATTCGTGAAGGTCTCAGAAAATATGGAGAGAATGTCGGTATGGCCTTTCAAATAACCGACGATCTTCTGGACCTCATCGGTGAGACCAGAAAGACCGGCAAAACCCTGGGGTCGGATATCCGCGAAGGATGGGTAACATTACCGCTGATTCAGGCCATGAAAAACGATAATGATGGTTCAAGAGAGAGAATAAAAAAGGTTATCGGCAATGATGTCGGGCAGTCCGATATAAAAGAAGTGGTTGATTTCGTGAAAGATAACGGTGGAATTGATTACGCGGAACAAAAAGCCAAAGAATACGTTCAAGATGCTGTGAATATTCTGCATTCGCTCGACGGATTGCCGATGAAAAATGTTCTGGAGGAATTCGCCGTTCTGGCGGCCGCGCGGGATATGTAGATATTTCTAAATTATTTTAACGCCGCGCCACTCCGGTTTAGATTCGGGTGGCGTTTTTCATGACAGCGATTGTGGCTTAATGGAAATACTGATATTATCAAAGTACTGGTACTGGTTTGCGTTATTGACCATCGCCGCGTTGGCAATCGGCGTCTATTCTTATAGAATAAGCTATCCGCCCCTGAGTAAATTATGGCGGATTTTACTGGCCGTTTTCCGGGGGGTCGCGGCGCTCCTGCTGGGTTTGTTGTTGATAGAACCGTTGTTGAATGCCTATAGCGAACATACGGTTAAATCCAGGCTGGCAGTATTAATCGACGACACCTCCAGCATGGGTACAACAATCGACGGCATATCCCGGATTGAGCTCGCCGACAGCCTGGCCGCGGCAGAGCTGTCCGATATTGACTACCGGTATGATGTATTTACTTTTTCCGGTGGTAAAACCGAATCGAATGTACTTCCGAAGACCGGGGATCTGTCCGGCGACGCGACCTCCATATCCGGGGCGCTGGAGACTGTCGAATCCTCGAAAAATTTCCATGAATACGGCGCCCTTCTTCTTGTTACCGATGGCCGCCATAATCTTGGAAGCGACCCCATGGATCGGGCGGCGGACCTGGATATTCCCGTGTACACATTTACCGTGGGTGAGGAGATCGCCGAGAGTAATATATCCATATCCGAAGTGGTTTTTCCATCCGTGGCATACAGCGGGGATAAGTTTAAAATCGGGACTGAGATTTCGGGAAGGGGACTGGGAAATACCCGGTCCAGGTTGCTGGTAAAAGAAGGCGCCAAGATAGTCGAGAGCGCGATGTTTGATGTGCCCTCGGAGGGACGAAACATAAAAGTCGATTTCGACATCGAAGCTCCCGATCCCGGCAATGTCGAATTCAGAATTTCAACTCCGTTATTGGGAAATGAGACGAAAACCGCCGACAACGAACGGATAATCGTGGTCAGAGTTTTAAAAAGCAAAATAAACGTATTTATCGGCGCTTCATCTCTGAACTGGGAATTCAAATTTATAAAACAGGCACTAAATCAGTTCGAGGAGTTCAATGTTGACGCGGTTTATCCCGAAACCCCCGGCAGGTTTGCGGCGCCGGGTATTCCCAGGGGTTTGAGCGGGTTGAATAAATATGATGTAATAATCTTCGTAAACTGCTCTCCCGCCGATCTTAGAATAGCGGTTGACGATTTGAGAAATTTCATTTCTGAAGGCAAAGCGATGCTTTATATGGCCGGGAGCGATTTTAATTCCAATATCCGGCGCTTCGGAGACCTGCTGCCCCTGGAAGTTCAAAACGTTTCCATAGCCGAAGGCGAGTTCTTTTTCGAGCCGGTCCTCAGGTATCGCCAGCATGCCGCCATATCCTTAAGCGAAGATCCCGATGAAAGCGAAAGATACTGGAATTCGCTTCCGCCGCTGTCGGCAATGTTGATGGGGATAAAACCGACCGGGGAGATATTGCTGGAGGGCAGAATAGGTTCCGGGGCTTCGAGGTCTTATCCTCTTCTGATTGCCGGAAAATTAGAAAAAGGTCGGATTATAAGCGTTACCGGATTCCCGATCTGGAAAAGCCATTTCGGATCGGCTAACCTCGACGGTATGTCGGACGTAATTCCGAAATTCTGGAAAAGTCTCCTGAGATGGGTTTCCTCGACTGAGGTTGAAGAGAGATTCAAAGTATTTACCGATCAAAAGGTATACCGTCTGGGGGAGCCGATTAATTTTACGGGCTATTTGAACGACGAATCGAATTCGCCTAAAAACGGCGCCCTGGTCGTGGTATCGATTACTCCCGAAGGCGAAAAATTAAAATTTAAGGATGCCGTATTGTCCCAGGTCGACAACGGTATTTACGGAGGAGAGTTGGAGTCTCCCGGAGCCGGGAAGTACAATTTTGAAGCCGTGGCGCTGTCATTCGGTGACACGCTGGGAGTATATTCGGGCGAGTTTGCCGTCGAAAGTTTCAGCCTGGAAATGGCCGCCAGCGCGCCCGATTATAAACTCACTCAAACGATTGCCGAGATTACGGGTGGTGCCGCTTATAACATTGACAACATAAAAGACTTTTCTGAAAATCTTGAATTGAATCCCTACGCCGAAACGGAACTGTCCCGGATAAAGCTCTTTGGCATGCCCGCCATAATGGCAATTATCCTGGTCCTGCTCTGTGTTGAATGGGGTTTGAGGAAGAGATTCAGATTACCCTGATTGCTATAGTTAAAAGATTTTCAAATATTCATAAAAAAACGTTGAAAAGGGATAAAGTTCTCAGTAAATAGATGTTAATTGAATTGATAACATGAAAATTCGGGAGAATTATGTCAATCATTTTAGATTTAAAAGCCAGGCAGATAATTGATTCGCGGGGCAACCCCACAGTCGAGGTCGATTGTCTGCTTGATTCGGGAGATTTCGGACGCGCCGCGGTGCCGTCAGGAGCCTCCACCGGCGAGTTCGAGGCGGTGGAATTACGTGACGGCGATAAGACAAAATATATGGGCAAAGGAGTGCTGAAGGCGGTAGACAATGTAAATAATACTATCGCGCCCGCCATATTCGACAGCAACATAGATGCTCTCGACCAGGCCGCCCTGGATGAATTCCTTATAGAGCTCGACGGTACCGAGGATAAGGGCAACCTGGGGGCCAACGCTATTCTGGGAGTATCTCTCTCCGTCTGCAAGGCGGCCGCCGATTCCTGTGGACTGCCTTTGTATAGATACGTCGGTGGAGCGAGGGCCAATATCCTGCCGGTTCCGATGATGAACATCCTTAACGGCGGCAGCCATGCCGACAATAATGTCGATCTCCAGGAATTTATGGTGATGCCGGCCGGCAGGCCCAATTTCAGCGAATCGCTGCGCTGCGGGATAGAGATTTTCCATCACCTGAAAAAAGTGCTGTCGGCAAAAGGGTATAATACCGCCGTCGGCGATGAGGGCGGTTTCGCGCCGGATCTTAAATCGAATGAAGAGGCGCTCCAGGTGATTATGGAGGCCATAGAAAAGTCGGGCTATATTGCGGGCGATGATGTTTTTATCGCGCTGGATCCGGCGTCATCCGAATTCTTCGAGGACGGCACATACAACCTGAAATCGGAAAACAGGAAACTAACCGCGGAGGAGATGGCCGATCTTTACGCAGAATGGGCCGAGAATTATCCCATCATATCTATTGAAGACGGTCTCGCGGAAGAGGATTGGGACGGCTGGAAAATACTGAACGAGAAAATTGGCGGCAAGGTGCAGCTGGTCGGAGACGATCTTTTCGTAACAAATACATCGAGGCTTGACCGCGGCATACAGGAAAATGCGGCGAACTCGATTTTGATTAAGTTGAACCAGATAGGTACTCTTACCGAGACTTTACGGGCTATCGAAATGGCTCACCGGGCGGGATGGACTGCCGTCGTTTCCCACAGATCCGGTGAGACCGAGGATACCACCATTTCGGACGTCGTTGTGGCCACCGGCTGCGGGCAGATAAAGACCGGTTCGGCATGCAGAACCGACAGGATCGCCAAATATAATCAGCTTTTAAGGATAGAGGAGGAACTCGGAGATCAGGCCAGGTTTTTGGGGAAGAAGGCCTTTTCATCGATAATTCATTAGGGCGAAATGACCGCGTATCCCAGAACATCCAAAAAGTTTGTCCGCAGGGTGAAGGGGTCGAGTCTCCTGCCTCGGCTGAAGATATTCATCTATGTGCTGGTCGCGGTTTCCGTGATACTGATATTTTTCTGGGGCGAATTCGGTTTTTTCAGGATGTGGATTCTTCACAGGAAAATTGTCAAACTGGAAAATGAGGTTCTGACCCTGATGGTGGCCAAACAGGATCTCCTCTGGGAGATAGATAAGATGAAAAACGATCCCGATTATCTTATCAAACACGCCGTGGAGAACTTCGGCTATGCCCGTCCCGATCAGAAGATAATCCAGTTTGTGCCCGTGGATACCTCTAAATCCGATCCTGAAAATATTAATTCGGAATAAGAATCGATAAAAGATGGGGCGTTATAAAATCAATGCTTTTGTAATTCGCGCCACCCGCATGACGGAGACGTCGCGGGTGGTTACTTTATTTACGCAGGAATTCGGAAAAGTCAAAGCTGTGGCCAAGGGGGTGGACAGGCCCAAATCGAAGCTGGCCGGAATGATGGAGTTATTTAACCTGCTCGAAGCGATGTTATATAAAAAGGAAACATCCGAACTCGGCACCTTGAGCGAGGCCTCGGTAATTGAAGTATACCCCGGGATTTCCGGAGAGCCCCGAAAGTACGGTTTCGGTTCGGCGTGGTGCGAGATTCTGGATAAAACATCTCATCCCGATCATCCCCGCCCGAGGACATTCGGTTTAACGGAGGAATACTTCCGGATTTTGAACCAGTCGAAATCGGGGAAATCCGGACTGCTATTCTGGACGGCGCTTTACAGGTTGTTGATTTTAGAGGGTTACGCGCCCGAAATCGGCAAGTGTGCCTCGTGCGGGAAAACTGATTTTAAAGCGAATATAATCATATCGTTGAAAAGGGGCGGTTTGGTCTGCGGAAGATGCAGGGATAACGACGATACCATAATGAAGCTATCATCGAAATCTCTCGATCTGCTCAGGAAAATGAGTTCTGAAAGTCTTGAAAATATGGCCGAGGAACCGATCGATGAAAAGACGGGCAAAAACGCCGCCGAGGTGATACTGGCGTTTGCTTCTTATCATCTGGGCTTGCCTCGCAACCTGAAATCATTTAAATTCCTCGAAACTTTAGCCGATTGAGATCGGCGGGCATGAAGGAAAATGGATGCCGGATCAAGTCCGGCATGACAGGCAAAGACAGTAGTAGGTCAGGAGCTGAAAGATCCTGACTATACCAGGCGGATAATTCGTCAGGAGCCCGATGGGCTCCTGACCTACAACTTAAAGAATCTGGAGAAAGTTTTGGCAAAAAAGAAATCAGTCGACCCGGTGATGGATAAGATAGTTTCACTGTGCAAGAGACGCGGTTTTGTTTTCCAATCGTCCGAGATATACGGCGGGCTCGGTTCCTGCTGGGATTACGGCCCGCTGGGAGTGGAGCTCAAGAACAATATCAAACGTTCCTGGTGGGAGGCCATGACCCACCGGCGGGACGATATCGAGGGGGTCGACGCGGCCATCCTGATGCATCCCGACGTCTGGATAGCCTCCGGGCACGTGGAGGGTTTCACCGATCCGCTGGTGGACTGCAAACAGTGCAAGCATCGCTTCCGTGCCGACGAGATAAATACCGAAAAATGCCCCGATTGCGGCGGTGAACTGACTAAACCCCGCATGTTCAACCTCATGTTCAAGACCTTCATGGGGCCGGTGGAGGACGAGACGGCGGTGGTATATATGAGGCCGGAAACCGCGCAGGGTATCTATGTGAATTTTCATAACGTGCTGCAGCCGTCGCGGCAGAAACTGCCGTTCGGTATCGCCCAGATCGGCAAAGCGTTCAGGAACGAGATAACCCCCGGTAATTTCATATTCCGTACCCGCGAATTCGAGCAGATGGAGATGCAATATTTTGTTCGTCCGGATGAGGACCTGAAGTGGTTCGATTACTGGAAAGATCAGCGCTGGGACTGGTATCTGGAGCTGGGAATCAGGAAAGAGAAACTTCGCTGGCACGAGCATGGTAAAGACGAACTGGCTCATTACGCCAAGGCGGCTTTCGATGTCGAATACGAATTCTCATTCGGATGGAAGGAGATCGAGGGGATTCACAACCGCACCGATTTCGATCTTGCCAGGCACGCCGAGAAATCGGGCAAGGATCTGCGTTATTTCGACCAGGAGCGTAACCAGAAATATCTGCCGTATATAATCGAGACCTCGGCCGGCGCGGATCGCTCCACGCTGGTGGTTCTGGCCGACGCGTTTTGTGAGGAAGAGGTCAGGGGTGAGAAACGGACGGTGCTCAAGTTCGCCCCGAGTATCGCGCCGATAAACGCGGCCGTTTTTCCGCTGGTCAAGAAAGAGGGGATGCCGGAGGTGGCCGAGAGGATCTATCACGATCTCAAGAAACATTTCAAGGTCTTCTACGACGACGGCGGCGCGGTGGGGCGACGTTACCGCCGCATGGATGAAGCCGGAACACCATATTGCATCACGGTCGACGGCCAGACTCTGCAAGACGATACGGTCACGGTTCGCGAGCGCGACAGCATGGAGCAGACCCGGCACAAGATCGCCGAACTGGTGGAGCTGATCGGGGGGAAGGTGAAGTAGGGGTAGGATTGTTTCCGTCTAAATAAGTATAATTAAAATCAGGGCGTTAGAAATGAATGATCTAATAAGAGAATATTATAAACCCAAGGCATTTTTCCAAAATAACGTTGCTTATCTTAAACACAAAGATATTTTTGAAGAATGTCTCAATTTCTTTAATGAATCAGAATTATTAAAGGAGAGTATATCCGGTTTAAAAATAGACGACGATAAAAATATGGCCGATATACAAGTAGCCTGTGGTTTGATTTTTTCCCGATGTCAGCAATTTTTGATATCATTATTAAGGCTATGTAATGAAGGAAATCTTGAGGATGCAGCGGTTCTATTGAGGGCTCTGTTTGAACATTATGTACAAATGAAATATATTATTCAAAATGATTATGGCACGCTCTTTTTAAATTTTAGGTGGGTCAGTCATAAACGATATATCGATGCGTTTGAAATGCATAATTCGGAAAGTGATTTGATCGGAACTGAAAACTATAATCTAATAAAAGAGCGTATTATTGAAAAATACGAAATCATAAAAAACGACTATAAAACCAAAAGAGGGAAATTGCAAGATCATTGGTATAAGGGAAATATGTCAATTTTGGCCGATAGCATTGGTTCAGGAACTGTCTATAATTTCTTAAAGCATTTTGCATCTCCATTTGTTCATTGTGATATATCCGGGATGACAAGATTTATATCGGGAGATGAGGATAGAACAATTTTTGACAATTCTCCAACAACAGAATCCTTAGATATCGTATTGAATATGACGAAGATCTTTTTTGGCAAGGTGGCTACAGAGTTGGCGGGTATATATGGTGTTGAAACTCCAAAAATATTTCGGATATATTTAAAAAGCCAGAATAATATGGATTCCGAAACATCAAAATAACTATAATTCGCAGCAATTGAATGGATTCCGGATCAAGCAGTAGGTCGGGTTCCGAGTCCGAAGGATGAGAAATCCGACAAATAAATAGATTCCGGATCGGTTCGGCCAGCTCACCGAAATTAAGTCCGGCATGACAGGGCAAGGGCCA
>CBFCYP010000058.1:0-17913 GCA_965602185.1 uncultured bacterium | reverse complement strand
ACCGGTCCGTTCGGGCTTCTGCAGCCTATTGCCGATGCTATCAAGCTTTTGTTCAAAGAGACTTTTCCACCGGGCATGGTTAACAAATCCTTATTCCTTATCGCTCCGATTATCTCGTTTATTACCGCCTGTATGTCGATCGCCGTTATTCCGGTCGGCGATTTAATAAGTATAGGCGGACGACAGATCGAACTGATTATCTCGGATTTGAACATCGGGATTCTATATATATTCGCCATTACGTCTCTGGGGGTCTACGGGGTGGTGCTGGCGGGATGGTCGTCCAATTCCAAGTACTCGCTGCTGGGGGGTCTGCGTTCGACGGCTCAAATGATCAGCTACGAGGTTTCTCTGGGACTCGGGATTATAGGCGTGCTTCTTTTAAGCCAGACCTTTTCAATCTCCGAAATAGTGAGACAGCAATCGGGTTCGATATTTAACTGGTATTTCTTCAAACAGCCGGTTGCCTTCTTTGTTTATCTTATTTCCGCAATAGCGGAAACCAACCGTAATCCCTTTGACCTTCCCGAGGCCGAATCGGAACTGGTGGCGGGTTATCATACCGAATATTCAGGTATGAGATTCGGAATCTTTTTCCTGGGCGAGTACGCCAACATGATTACGGTCTCCGCTATCGCCGCGAGCCTGTTTTTCGGCGGCTGGAACGGGCCGTTTTTGCCCCCGGTATTGTGGTTTATAATCAAGGTCGTGATATTCATGTTTATTTATATATGGATAAGGGGCACGTTGCCCCGTTTGAGGTATGATCAACTTATGAGATTCGGCTGGCTGGTTCTATTCCCCATAGGAATAGCGAATATAATAATATCGGCGTTAATCGTGGCATTGTAGGATTATTAAAATGTGGCATGCGTTAAAGACGGTTTTATGGGCGATACCGAAAGGGCTTTCCATCACTTTCAGGTACCTGTTCAGGAAGCCGGTTACAGAGCAGTATCCCCGGACCAGGCCGAAATTCGAGGACCGTTATCGCGGACTTCATTACCTGACCCGATACGAGGATGGTTCCGAGCGATGCGTATGCTGCGGTTTGTGCGCCGCCGCCTGTCCCGTCGATTGCATATACATGGAGCCGGCCGAAACGTCCGATGGAATAAGATATGCCAGGATTTACGAAATTAATACTCTGAGGTGCATTTATTGCGGTTTCTGCGAGGAGGCCTGCCCGGAGGAGGCCATATTCCTCGGCCACGAATTCGAATTTTCCGCGTATGATCGTGATGATTTTATTTATACGAAAGAGATGCTTCTGGAAAATTATGATAAGATTGAAAAACATCGGGTGGCGAAAAATATTAAACCGTTATTCAGAAAAGAGAGGCAGCAGTTTAAAACCCCGGCTGCGCCGCTGGATCATTAATTTGACGGTCGGGATAAGGAAGGAAATGTCTTGAGAGATTCGGAAATAGGCTCATGTTGATATTCGCATTTCTCGCGTTAATATCGATGTTCGCGGCGTTGATGGTCGTAACTCGCAAAAGCGCTCTGGCATCGGCCATATATCTTATCCTGGTGATGTGCTGTATAGCGGGATTGTTCGTTACCCTGGGGGCGCTGTTTATCGCCGCCCTGCAGGTCATAGTGTACGCCGGAGCCATAATGGTTTTGGTAATATTTGTTATAATGCTTTTGAATCTGCGCCAAGACGAGTTTGGTATCGATAAAAAGACGCTTCAGAAATATCTCGGATTCGTTTTCGCCGCGCTCATTTTGATACAGGCCGTCTTCATCACGACTTGGGCGATGAAAGACTATGCCGATATTCCTGAAAAAGATATAGCTGGAATTGCGGAGATCGAGGAAATCGAATCGCTAGATGACTATTTATCCGCGGAGTCGGTGGCGGAAATCCTGTTCGGGAAATTCGCCTACCCCTTTGAGGTTACCTCGGTGTTGCTGCTGACAGCCATCGTGGGGGCGCTGGTGGTTTCCAAGAAAAGGCTTCTGGACGAGGATGAGGAGGGAGAAATCTGATGGCCCCTCTGGAATATTATATAATTCTCTCCGCGATATTATTCGGCATCGGGGTCTGGGGTGTCCTGAAGTCGAGGAATGCCATAGTGATTTTTATGTCCATCGAGCTTATGCTCAACGCCGTGAACCTTTCCATAGTCGCCTTTTCGAGCAATATTAAAACGGTCATATCGCAGTTTATCGAGGCTATGCCGCCTCAAAAGGTGCCGGAGATATTACAGGCTTCCATGGCCAGTGGGCAGGTTTTTGTCTTGCTGGTAATGACCGTGGCCGCCGCCGAAGCCGCCGTGGGCCTGGCCATTATTATCTCCATTTTCAGGGCTAAGAATTCCGTTAACGTTGATGATGTGAACATAATGAAGTGGTGATGTCTTGGAAGAACAGATAAAAATACTTGTCAAGCTCGTCCCGCTGTTCCCCCTGGTCGGATTCTTAATTAACGGAATACTGAATCGCAGGTTGCCGGATAAGACGGTCGGTTTCATAGGCTCATTCACCATCTTCTGCTCCTTTGTTCTCTCCGCCTGGGCGTTTTTCCTCTTGATACAATTGCCTGAAAACGCCAGATCGTTACAATCATCATGGTTTGACTGGGTTGTGTCCGGTTCTTTCAGTTCGGCCTTCTCGTTTTTATACGATCCCCTGGCCGCGGTGATGATGCTTGTTGTTACCGGCGTAGGATTTTTGATACATGTTTACTCGGTCGGGTACATGCACGGCGACGGCGGCGTGGGACGTTATTTCTCGTATATGAACCTGTTTGTCTTCGCCATGCTAACCCTCGTCATGGGCGACAATCTTCTACTGTTATATCTTGGCTGGGAGGGTGTCGGTCTTTGCAGCTATCTTCTGATCGGATTCTGGTTCCACAAGGATTCCGCGTCAAGCGCCGGCAAAAAAGCTTTCATCGTAAACAGGATAGGCGATTTCGGGTTCGCTCTGGGCGTAATGCTTCTTTTCTGGACATTCGCCGCCGCGGGACACCCGACGATTAATCTTACGGAGATCAGCCACCTGTCGCCGGAGATCCTGGCGGGCGGAGGAATTGTCACCCTGATAACATTATTGCTATTTCTCGGAGCCACCGGTAAATCGGCCCAGATTCCCCTTTATGTTTGGCTGCCCGACGCTATGGAGGGTCCCACTCCGGTGTCGGCGCTCATCCATGCCGCCACCATGGTAACGGCGGGCGTATACATGGTATGCCGCCTTTCAGCTTTATTTATTCTCGCTCCTGCCACCATGCTTGTTATTGCCATAATAGGAGCGGCTACGGCCCTGTTTGCCGCCACCATCGGGCTTGTTCAAAATGATATAAAACGGGTGCTGGCATATTCCACCGTAAGCCAACTGGGATATATGTTCCTGGCCTGCGGAGTTGGCGCGTTCGCCTCCGGTATTTTTCATCTGATGACGCACGCTTTCTTTAAAGCATTGCTTTTTATGTGCGCCGGTTCGGTCATGCATGCCCTTGCGGGTGAGCTTGATATGCAGAAGATGGGCGGATTGAAAAAATACATGCCCTATACTTTTGTTACCATGTTTATCGGGACTCTGGCGATTTCGGGCGTCCCGCTGTTTTCGGGCTTCTTCTCCAAGGATGAGATTCTCTATAACGCCTTTATATCCGGGCAGGGACACCCGTTGCTCTGGGCGATGGGTTTGATCGCCGCTATACTGACTGCGTTTTATATGTTCAGATTATTGTTTTTGACCTTCTACGGGAAATCCCGAATCGATCCTGAAGTCGAAAAACACGCGCATGAATCCCCAGAATCCATGACCGTTCCATTGATGATACTCGCCTTTCTGGCCATTATCGGCGGATATATCGGGTTACCCCATGCGCTAGGTGGGGGCGCTTGGTTTGAGAAATTTCTGCATCCGGTATTCGCCGGCGGTCATGGCGAAGCGGCCACAGTTCATCATTCGTTGGGGCTTGAATATGGGCTTATGATAGCGTCGGTAGTCGCGGCGGGTATCGGGATTTATATAGCGTATACGCTCTATATCGCTGATCCCGAAAGACCGAAAAAACTGGCCGCGAAATTTCCCGGCGTTTACAATACTCTTTTCAACAAATATTACGTTGATGAATTTTACAGCGCTGTAATAGTCCAGCCCCTGATCGCTATAGGCCGGTTCTTCTGGCAGGTAACTGATCTGCGCGGCGTGGACGGTTTTGCCAACGGTTTAGCGACCGCTATCGGATGGCTATCGTCGAAAATCCGCGTTATTCACACCGGTTTTTTGAGAAACTACGCCCTGATATTTGCGGTCGGCGTAATAATTTTATTGGGATATGTGATGTTCAGGTAGGTATGGTATTTTATGAATAGAAGGCTGAAAAATCATATCGAACATTATAAGACCGACGGCGAGGAATTCGACTATTTCCAGGTTGATAATCCCGCCATCAGGGAAGAGGAAAGACGCAGAATGCAGCTTTTAACAAGGGCGGTTGATTTCAAATCCGGTCAGTCAGTCCTTGACGCCGGTTCGGGCAACGGCTGGATCTCAAATGCTTTTCTGGATAAAGATGTGTTTGTGTGCGCGATGGATCTTTCCTTGAAAAACTTGAAAGGTATCAGGGACCGTTATGATGCTCATAAAAAGGGCGGATATATCGTCGCGGATCTGTATAAACTGCCCTTCAAAGATACTGCATTCCATGGAGCCACATCCAACGACGTTTATGAGCACCTCGAATTTCCGGAAAAGGCTACGGTTGAGTTAAGACGGGTATTGAAAAAAGACGCGAAGGTATTCGTATCGACTCCCTACAAAGAAAAAATCATCTATTATCTCTGTATTCATTGCAATAAAAAAACGCCCGTAAACGCGCATCTGCATTCTTTTGACGAGGAGAATCTGGGCCGCGTATTTACCCAGAATAATTTCAGGATAGTTTCTATTACCAAATTTATCAACAGAGGACTCTCCGTACTTCTGGTTTATTATCTTTTCTGCCGCTGGATGCCGTATTGGTTGTGGAGGCTTATTGATAAGATGGCTAACGCTGTTATTAGAAGGCCGGGGAGAATAGGATTAAGGCTTGTCGCAGTTGGAGGTACCGACTAAATGGAATGGCCTGTTTTGACATGGATCGTTTTCCTGCCGCTGTTGGGATGCCTCGTAATCCTGCTGCTCAATAATACCTGGCATAACGCTATCCGCTGGACCGCGTTGTTAACGGCGTTTGTCGACTTCATCCTTACGATTGTTTTATTCTGCAAATTCGACGGCTCCAATACCGACATGCAGTTTGTGATAGGGCCGTTGCCCTGGATAGAATCTTTTGGGGTTACTTTCAGCCTGGGCGTGGACGGGATCTCGATTCTTCTGGTCGTTCTGACGCCGTTTCTCACCGCCATCGCCATAGCGTCCACCTGGACTTCCATAATCGAAAAAGTTAAAGGCTTCATGATTTCCATGTTGCTGCTTCAGACCGGCATGCTCGGCGTGTTCCTCGCCACCGACCTTTTCCTGTTCTACGTATTCTGGGAAGTGATGCTGGTTCCCATGTATTTCATGATAGGAATCTGGGGCGGGGGAAGAAAGATTTACGCCGCCGTCAAGTTCGTGTTATTCACCATGTTCGGATCGCTGTTGATGCTTCTGGCCATCATTAAACTTTATGTGATGACATCTCCCGATCCTCTTCTTAGAACCACGGATTTGATGACTGTGATGAACATGAAAATTACCCCCGACCTCCAGGTCTGGTTGTTCCTGGCATTTGCCCTGGCGTTCGCCATAAAGGTTCCGCTTTTCCCGTTCCATACATGGTTACCGGACGCTCACGTCGAAGCGCCAACCGCGGGCTCCGTGATACTTGCCGGGGTCCTCCTTAAAATGGGGACTTACGGTTTCTTGAGGTTTTGCCTGCCGCTTTTCCCCGACGCCACGCTGCAGTTTGTTCCGCTAATATCGATTCTGTCATTGATCGGTATCACTTACGGCGCGCTTATCGCGATGGTTCAGAAGGATGTAAAATCCCTTGTGGCCTATTCTTCGGTCGCGCATCTGGGATTCGTTATGCTGGGTATGTTCGCCCTCACTACCCAGGGCGTTACCGGTTCTATTCTGCAGATGGTAAACCACGGTATCGTCACCGGCGCCCTGTTTTTCCTCGTAGGCGTTATCTATGAAAGGCGGCACACCCGGTTAATAGCGGATTTTGGCGGAATCGCACATGTTATGCCGTTGTATGCCACAATTTTCTTGATTGTCACTTTGGCCTCTATAGGTTTGCCCGGAACCAACGGTTTTGTGGGTGAATTCCTGATCCTGCTGGGGACCTTCAAGGCCAACCCCGTCTATGCCGCTATCGGTACTGCCGGAATCGTCCTCGCGGCCGTTTATATGCTCTGGATGGTACAACGGGTATTCTTCGGTACATGCGATAAAGAGGAAAACAAAAAGCTGCTTGATATGAACTGGCGGGAAGCCCTTATCGCTCTACCGATTGTAATCATGATTTTCTGGATAGGAATATATCCAAAAACCTTTATCGATAAAATCGAGCCTTCGGTTAACAAAGTTATTGAAACCGTTAAAACAAAGGCGCTCGTAGACGATGAACCGGATTTCCAGGCCTATGATTCAACACTTGAAAAAGCGCTAGAAGAAGAAAAAAGCGAATAAGTAATATGGGATTTAACTGGACAATAATAGCCCCTGAAATAGCAATTTTGGTTACCGGATTTGTGATCCTCGTTTCCGGATTGTTCTTGAAAAAAGGCCGAAATTCCATTCTAACGGCCATCAGTCTTACAGGGATTCTGATCGCCCTGGGTCTGACTTTCAAATCCTTCTCCATAACCGACTTGAGCTTCCAGGGTATCGTCATCGGCGATAGAATATCTTTCTTCTTTAAGATTATTTTCTGCCTGGGAACGCTCCTGACAATTTTCGCCGCTTCCACTTATGTCGGACGGGAACTTAAAGGTTTAAGCGAGTTCTATATTCTGGTTTTCTTCGCGACTTTCGGAATGATGGTAATGGCTTCATCGACCGATCTTATCACCATCTTCCTCGGTCTTGAGGTTATGAGCATACCCCTTTATGTTCTTGCCGGAATATATAGAAAACGGCTCCGTTCCCGCGAAGCTTCCATGAAATATTTCTTCCTGGGCGCTTTCGCGTCGGGCTTTTTCCTCTACGGTATCGCGTTGATTTTCGGGGCTTACGGAAGCACCAACCTTATAGAAATATCCTCAAGATTCAGTTTCGCTGGTGGCGCCTCCACATTTTTGACTCTTGCGGGGATCGCGTTGATCTTAATCGGCATCGGTTTTAAAGTCGCTATCGCTCCGTTCCATATGTGGGTGCCGGACGTTTACGAAGGCGCTCCCGCCCCGGTTACCGCGTTTATGTCAGCCGGGCCCAAGGCTGCAGGATTCGCCGCGCTGTTCAGGATTTTTACGGTGTTCGCGCCCGTATTGAACGATAAATTCACGTCGATTCTCTGGATCTTATGCGTCTTAACTATGACCTGGGGCAATGTTCTCGCCATTTCCCAGAAGAATATCAAACGGATGCTCGCGTATTCGTCCATCGCCCATGCCGGATATGTCATGATCGCCCTGGTGGTGGGAGGGAAGTCCGGATTATCCGCCGCCATGTTCTATTTGCTTGTTTATACCATAATCAACATCGGGGCCTTCTCCGTTATAATCCTCTTCGCCGGAAGAGAAGAGAAGTTTGAGAATATCAGTGACTATGCCGGTTTCGGATTCAAATATCCTTTTGCCGGGATAGCGTTAATGATATTTATGCTGGCCCTGGCCGGAATACCGGCCACCGCCGGTTTTGTCGGTAAATATAAAATTTTCATAGCCGCTTTAAATTCGGGATTTTACTGGCTGGCTATAATAGGGGTAATCAACAGCTTGATCTCAGTATGGTACTATATTCATGTTGTGGTCACCATGTATATGAAACCGGCGGAACATGAGCATCCGAGATTAACGTTTTCGCCGACTTTGCTGGTGGCGGTGCTCATTGCCCTGATTCTTACGCTTCAATTGGGGTTATTCCCCGAAGGGTATTTGAAGTTTTCCGACCTCGCTGGAGAGCATCTAAATTTGATGACAATCTTTCAAAGCATTTTTAACTCCTTATAAAACAAACGGTTAAACGTATAAAAGTTTTTGTTACGCCCTTTTTACTAAAGATAATGATTGTTATAATAATATTATTCTTGACATTATTTTCACAAGCTATATAATCATACGTGATGTGGATCATATGAACGAGGCGGGTGGGTAATGAACAAAAATATCAAAACGCTGAATCAAAAAATCAAGCAACAAGGTTATCGTATGACTCGTCAGAGGGAGATTGTCCTCGATGAGCTTGCAAAAGCCAAAGGACGTCATCCCAAAGCTGACGAGATTTATCAGATGGTTCGTAAACGTATGCCGCATATTTCGTTTGGCACGGTTTATCGCAATCTGCGCTTGCTCAAAGAACTCGGGTTGGTTAGAGAACTCTGTTTCGGTAAGAGTTTTTCCCGTTTCGAGGCCAGCGTCGATAATCATCAACATTTCTCCTGTACCATCTGCGGCAAAGTCATGGATATAGATAAGCCTTTCGAGGTTTCCGAATCCGGCGTTTATGTTGATGGCAAGCCGATGGAGGTTGACGAGTATCGGCTCGAATTTTACGGCCGCTGTGACGACTGCAGGTAGTATTTAACAGAATAAATCCGGTTAATTGCCTTGACTTGAGGGAGTAGAGGTATATATTTTTACAGGTTTCGCCGTTTTTGACCGATAACAGACTCGGTCGTCGGGATCGGTGAAACATCAAATAAATAGCCTAATTGGGGCCGTAGTTCAGTTGGGAGAACGCCTGAATGGCATTCAGGAGGTCAGGGGTTCGACCCCCCTCGGCTCCATTTTTTTATCTGGGGACTTATTTCAAACAATCGAAATTCTCATGCCCCACACCCTCAACCGCCCGATGGTACCGCAGGCAGACGTCTGGATAGATTTAGGTTTAATCATACTGCCTCAGAATTATTGAAAATTGACTTTAAAAAGAGGGCCCCAAACCGATCCTCTTTTGAAACTCTATTATCTTTTTTGCGTATTAATAACTGAATGGGACAGGCGCTAAACCAAATAGCATCCTTTTGAATAAATCTCTCCTCCGTTTGCTCCCCGGTAAGCATCTGTGACAGCCCGCCGACTCTCCTCGGCGGGCGATTTTTATGTGTAAATCGCCTCAATCAACATCTCTTCGGTATAGGATCGCTTACGTATTTTGGGAAACTCAGCAGCTATTTTTTCATTTTGTCAACAAAATCTGAAGTGGTAATAGGAAGATCATCATATGGGATATTAGTTGCATGGCAAAGGTCATTCCACAGAATATTGCCCAGGTAATGACTGAGTAACTCTTGCCGTTCGCCTGGGCTAAAGTGTGGCAAGCCTCTGTCGATTACCTCCGGCGTAACGGGGTCAATCCTGGATTCAGAGATTACGACAGCGGCGGAATCCTTATCTCCGCTTAATTCTTGAGCGACTTCAAGATTACGAAGTAATTGATTCCGTCCCCGATACCAGGTTGTTGAATTAGCAAGTGGTTCTTTTCTCTTGCCCTCTATAATGAATATAAGCCGATTCGTCTCGAGATAACAATCTACCTCCGTAAAACCTTCAAAAGCCCACCATTTTCCTTTTGAATCCATAACGCCATACTCGTCTAATTCTCTTAATGCCCGGGAAATAGTATCGCTTTGGACTTTCTCTCCATGTTGGCCGAATAGTTTTTCCCTGAAAATTAGGATCTCCTGGTTATGAATCAGCGAATCTATTTTGGGCCAACTCATTTTAGATGGATTCTCTATCAACCATTGCAGAAATCGTTTTGGCGGAGGAAGGCTCTTTTCAAAACACTCTTCCAATTTGATCTCATTAATTCCATGTTCTTTGAGAATATGATCAGAATAATTTCTTTTTCGGAGCAGTGTCGGAAGTAATCTGCCAGTATCTTCAGCCAACTTAGAGGCGAACTGCGTATTTTCCCTGGAGAGTCTTAAAATCTCCGGCAGCCATGACCCCCCGGTTTTATTCTTTCGGAACAGCATTTGAAATGCTGGCCTGATCCGAGTTATGGAACTGTTAAATTCCCCTATCATGTCAGATCTCGGCATACGTTTGCTCTACAATTATTAGTATTGATGTGGCGAATGCGTTTCAAGAACGACTCCCTCTCTATTTTGTTTTTAATTACCCGCCATAGATTCACCAATCGTACTATTAAGTATATAATCCGTTCTCCCCTCAATCAACATCGTATTATACGATGAGAATAAAATATCACTCTAAGCCGATTTGCTTATCGTCTTCTATAGCCATCACCTGCCGCAGTCCGGCCTTGCCGGTGCAGGGCCGCATTTGAAATAAATACCACGCACCCTCATCATCTCAAACCTCCGAGAATATGTTTATCTATTTACAGGCTTACGCCATTGTCCTCGATTCTAAATATGCGGGCCAATCAAAGCGGGAATATCATGCGTTGGCTATAGGATAGACCATTATTAAGTGGTATCAAGGGTGAAAATGGCGTGTTTAAAAACGGATTTTTAAATGCCGCAACCTGCCCCACCGCCCCGGGTTCTGATCTTTCCTGCCTGCTATAAAAACCGCATAGAAAACAAACCAAACCCGTTATTGACACCGGATATTTATGATCTCCGGTGTTTTTTTAAACATTTTCGCCGGAATGGTTGTATTATAATAAGAATGATAAACATCCCCCGCCAATGTTTGGAGGTTAATTTGAAGCTCTTTAAAGTATTGTTAATTACAACCGCTCTATTTCTTTTAATCGTCGTTTGCGGCGACGACAGTGCAGGACCTGCCAACCAGGCTCCCGTTATTCAAAGCGTTACCGCCGATCCCGATACCGTCAACATATCCGAAACCTCAAGGCTGAGCTGCATCGCCACCGATCAGAATAACGATATCCTGGTCTACACCTGGTCCGCGCCCGATGGCGAATTTCCAGTCAGCTCGTCGGGAACAATAGCGCTCTGGCAGGCTCCGCCGGATTCCGGCGCCTATCCGGTTACTGTCAGTGTGAGCGACGGTCAATTAACCGACAGCGAAACCATCGATATAAATGTGGTATTTCCGTCCAATTATGCGCCCGTCATTCAAAGTCTGACGGCGAATCCGCAAGTGTTATCCCCCAACGACATTACCGAACTGACCTGCGTTGCCGATGACCAGGACGACGATTCCCTGACATATACATGGTCGTCATCCGACGGCAGTTTCCCCGACGGAAATTCAGGCTTCGAGGTGCAATGGCAGGCCCCCGTAGAATTCGGGGAATATTATGTGAGAGTAATGGTCGATGACGGTCACGATGCCGACCAGGATTCTATCCTGATTACAGTTGACGAACCTCCCCCGGCGCCGTCCGATCCCGGTCCCCCGGACGGCTCGGCAGATCCTCGGCGTACCATGCGCGCTATCAGGGGAGGGGCCTTTTACACCGGGGCCCGGCAAAACATGTCGACCCTGCGCTCCATGTGATATCCCGCCGCCCGGCCGAATTCTATGGATTTCCACCTGACAATAGATTTCAACTCCTGATTTATTAATAAAATCCCAAAACCTTATAATTAATACCGATCGGAGAAAAGTAGTATTTTATTGACATATTTCACTATATTGGTTATTTTAAGTTAACTATGAGTCTCCTATAGAGGGATGGTGATGAACAGGATATTAATTATATCGACTCTGGCGGTCTTATTTGTTCCGTTAATCCTTTATGCCACTATCATCAACATCCCCGCCGACTACCCCACCATACAACAGGGGATCGACGCCAGCTCCGACGGCGACACGGTGCTGGTGCAGCCGGGGACGTATGTGGAGAACATCAACTTCAGCGGGCATAATATTGTGCTGGGCTCGCTGTTTTTGACGACGGGGGATACGAGCTATATCGAGCAGACCGTGATTGATGGGGATTCGGCGGGGTCGGTGGTAACCTTTGAAAGCCGGGAAAATGAAAATTCAAGAATTACCGGTTTCACTATTCAAAATGGCTATGCATCGGGGTACGGAGGTGGAATAAGAATTGACAGCATGTCGAATCCCGTTGTCTGCTTTAATAATATAACCCGCAATAATTCGGGAGACAAAGGTGGGGGAATTGCCTGTATCGTTAATTCGAATGCTACCATAAGCGATAATTATTTTAATCTGAATATAGCTGAATTCGGAGGAGCGATATATGCCGGTTACTCAGATCCTCTTATAACTAATAACATTATAAGATCTAATGAGGCAACTTGGGGCTATGGCGGTGGAATAGACCTTAGGTACTCAAACGCGCTTATAGAAAATAATACTATTCAGAATAATACGGCAAATTATCACGGAGGCGGTATATATTGTAGAGCGCAGTGTGCGGCGATAATTAGAGGAAATATCATTAAAGGAAATTCAACAAATTCTGCGGGAGGAGGAATACATTTATTTCAGAACAATCGCGTACAGATACTTGGAAATAGAATTGAGGGTAATTTTGCCCCCAATCGGGGTGGTGGCCTTTATTTTTATGATGATATATATGTAAAAGTTATTGATAATTTTATAGCAGACAACTCTTCTGATTATGGGGCCGGAATATATTTATTCAGATCAAGAATGGGGCCGAATCTTCATAATAATACTATAGCAAATAATGAGGCGGCGGCATGTGGAGGTGGCATTTATTGCGAAGACTCTGATCCAATAATAATTAACAATGTTTTAGTGTATAATAGGGCGGATTCAGTAGGTGGAGGAGTTTTCATTGAGGATGAGTCTTTGCCAGTAATTAGAAATTGTATTTTATGGAATGACAGTTCAGCGATAAATGATGAAATCTATTGCGATAATTCATCGACACTCACAATTGAATATTGTGATATTGAAAACGGGTGGCCTGGTCCTGGAAATATTGCCATTGATCCTCTATTCAGAAATCCCGCGAATGACGACTTTCATTTAATGTATATGAACTGTGGAGATTCTTCTAATTCGCCGTGTGTTGACGCCGGCGATCCCTCTCTTTTGGATAGTCTATTAGATTGTAATTGGGGTCTTGGCGCTGATGTTAGCGATATAGGGGCGTACGCAGGAGGGGAAACGGTACAAGGGGCAGGACACATAATAAATGTTCCCGCTGATTTCAACACTATTCAGACTGCCATAAACGCAAGTATAGACGGAGATACCGTTCTGGTTCAGCCGGGGAATTATCAGGAAAATATTAATTTTAACGGACACAATATTCTGTTGACCTCGCTTTTTTTGCTAACCGGTGACACGACATATATTTCGATAACCACTATTGATGGCAGATCAGTCAATACTGTGGTTACTTTTGATTCCGGAGAAGATAGCTCGGCCACTTTAACCGGTTTCACAATAAAGAACGGAGATGCCCAGCTTGTGGGCGGAGGCGGTATTTATTGCTATTTTTCACATCCTACTATTTCACATAATATTATTAAAGAGAATGAGGCGATTTTGGTATATTCGGATACAAGTCTTATGGGCGGAGGGATCTATGCTTATGGGTCTGATGCAAGCATATGCAATAATATCATTTCCGATAATATCTCCGAATTCGGAGCCGGTATCTACTGTGCTAATTCGTACGGAAAAATAATTTCCAATATTATTAGAGATAATATTGCCGAGGTCGTATGGTCGGGTGGATCCTGCGGGGGCCTAACCTTGATGGGTGGGGAGCCCATAGTTAGAGACAACCTTATTTTTGATAACGACGGAGGTATAACTGGCGGCGGGATTTATTGTGGTAATACGGACGCGTTAATTGTCAATAATAATATTTACCGAAACATAGCGGAAATTGAAGGGGGAGGCATTGTGATCCGGTACGGCTTCCCCAAATTAGTAAATAACGTAATTTATGATAACAGTGCAAACGATTGGTCCGGGGGAATGAGTAGAGGCGGCGGAATTGTTATATTATTCGGCGCTTTCCCGACCTTGATCAATAATGTGTTGTGGGGCGATTCGGCGGATTATAACCATGAAATCCATATGTATGAGGCATCGGCGATCATTGAATATTCTGATATCCAGGGTGGCTGGCCCGGCGTTGGCAATATCGATATTGATCCGCTTTTCAGGGATCCGTCAGGCGGTTATTTCCATCTGATGGCGATAGATTGCGGTGACAGTATCGACTCCCCATGTATCGACGCCGGAAGCCCGTATTATTCAGATAGTCTTCTTGATTGCTCGTGGGGACTGGGGACATCTGCCAGTGATATGGGAGCTTATGGCGGGGGAGATACGGCCTATGTGGGTATATGGCATGTTCCCACTTCCCTGCCGGATAGATTTATGCTATCCCAGAACTACCCCAACCCCTTCAACGCTCAAACGACTATCAGATTCACCTTACCCGAATCCCAAAATGCGCGATTAACCATCTACGACCTCCTCGGTCGACAAGTTAAGACCTTAATCGATGAATACATACAGGCTGGCGTTCATATCTTCACCTTTGATGCTTCCCACCTCTCCAGCGGCGTCTATTTCTACCGTCTGCAGGCGGGGGATTTGCTCGAAACCAAGAGGATGGTGTTGTTGAAATAAAAGTCCTGATCGGCTGACCTGGAACGCTTTTTATCATTACGCATCCTGTTTGCCGAGGCCTGAAATGTTAAGTATGAGTCTCATCAGTCAGTTATGTGTTGACAATGTCAAAATACATTACATATTTAAGTATTATTCAAAAGAACCGGAGGGCCGGATTGTGAAAAAACTTCAATCTATTGGATGCTTAGTGTGTTTGGCCGTTTTTGCGATTTTTGCGCCGGCAGCTTCTCAGGGTTTAGAATATGTTAATTCCCTTTACTGGACCGCGGTTTATGATGTCGAGGTGGAGGGAGATTACGCCTACTGCTGTTTTGCTCCCGGCCTCGTAATTCTGGATATTTCCGATATTGCGAATCCGACTTTCACGGGCGGGCTCTTTATCCAGGGTGATAATTTCAATATCGAAATAGCCAATCACTATGCCTATATATTCGGTGAACGTGATAAATTAAGAATCATTAATATTAGCAATCCTCAATCTCCGCAGTTCGTGAGTGAAATCGCTATCGATGCCGAGGTGGATAATATCTGCGTCGACGGTGATTACATTTACGCGGCATCCGGCGTATTGGGTCTATTGATAATAGATATCTCGGATCCCTATAATCCGGTGATTATCACAAGATTTGATACCGACGGGGATACGGAGGCTGTCGTGGTTGTCGACACCCTCGCCTTTGTATCGGAAAGACACATATATCCGACTTCGCGATCGTTCCAGGTTATAAACGTCTCCGATAGATATAATCCCGTTCTGGTAGGTTATATTAGCGAGAACCTTGGCTGGAATAGAGATTTGATTATCGATGGCGACTATGCGTATCTGGCAAATACATACAGAGGTTTCATAATTATAGATATTTCGAATCTATCCAATCCCTCGGTATTAACGCAAATGGAAAATGTAACTTATCCCCGCAATTTATTCAAACTGGGAGATCACATTTTCATGGATTCCTGCTTTTATACCCTGCAGGTAATAGACGTTGCAAATCCCGGATCGCCCCTATTGATCTCAAGTTACGATATTGGCGCAGGGGCGACCGATTTTGATTTGTCATCAAACTATCTTTTCGTAGCCGGGTCTTACGGAGGTATGCCAATACTCGATATCTCGAACGTTGGCAACATCTCGCAGGTGGCTGAGTATGAAACGCCAAGAGCATCATCATTGGTGTTTGCGATAGGCGATTATCTCTATGCAGGTGAATCGAACATTAGATTTAATATCCACGATATGACGGATCCGGCGATGCCCATCTTAATTTCGCGATACGATCTTCCGTATGGTTTATATCCCTATTATATATCGGATTTCTACCTGTACATACTCAGCGGCAACGGTCTGGGAATTATTGATATTTCGGAACCATCGCAGCCGGGCGTGCCCGTTTATCATGCTAATATAAATAATTTCTTTAACGTCGTTGTTAATGAGCCTTTCATTTATCTTACGGATTTAGATGCGGGAGTATCTGTCTATGAGAGAATCACTCAAGACAGTTTAGTATATATACGGAGTTTTTTCTGGCCGGATCTGTCATTCGATGTCGAGGTTGAAAATACTATCGGATACATATCCAACTTTCCATCGATTTATATTTTCGATTTCACGAATCCGGCGGATTCTGTACTTCTCGGGAGCATATCTCCATTTAGCGGGCCCGGCCCGATATCCGTATATAATAGTTTCATCTATGCCCGGAGTTATGATGCGGACGAAAATTCCGTCTCGATAATTGACGCCACCGATCCAGCCAATCCCTTTCAGGCTTGCACGATATCCTTCCCCGGTTCCGTTTACGATATCTATCTTAATGACGGAAAAGCGTATATTTCGGTATATCGTCTTGGCTTATATGTGTACGATATATCCGATCCGTATAATCCTGTAATATTGGGCAGCTACGATACGCCGGGTTCCATAAATAATGTATTCTCGTATAGTGATTTTATATATATTGCCGATAACAGTTCGCTTATTATCCTGCGTTTGACATCCACCGCCATTGAGCGGGTCGCCGAAATTCCGGGCGGTTTTTTCATCCCGTCAAACTACCCCAACCCCTTTAACGCCCAAACCAACATCAGTTTTTCTTTGCCCGAATCGCAAGATGTGCGATTAACCATATACGACCTCCTCGGCCGCCAGGTTCAGGTTTTGCTCGATGAATACAAGCAAGCGGGAGCCCATACCGTCACCTTCGACGCTACTGGCCATGCAAGTGGTGTTTATTTCTATCGGTTGAGGGCGGGGGATAGGGTTGAAACGAAAAGGATGGTTTTACTGAGATGAAAATCTACACCATTTATAGCCGAATTGCACGAAGTTGGTGGGATCGTTCATAAGGATGAGATTTTATAGGGAGGCTTTGATGAAAAAATATAGCAGGTCGGTTGTCTTCTCCGCTTCATGGTTGCTCATAGCGATGTATATGATTTTTATGCCGACCAGGTCCAGAGCTGATATTCTTACCGTTACAGTTACTGCCGGCGATTACCGGATCATCGATGAGGATGGAGGGCAACGGGTCGAAATGCAGGATTTTGGATACCTGATGGATCCGGGTAAACCTATGCTGCCGGCCGGAAACTTCTTGATCGCCCTGCCACCCGGCGCCCGCGTTAAATCCGTTGATGTAAGAGGTATCAACGCGCACCGGCTTGCGGGCACATATAATATTATACCATCACCCCCGATTTTGCCTTTGGTCGATTCGTATCTTTACCATGATTATATCGATAAAATCTATAACAAATGGCAGTTAACGAAGGAAACAGTATACTCCTCGGATCGGGCTTATCCGGACGTTAGAGGCAAGCTTAACGGTTCGGGAACGCTGCGAAAATATTCTTACGCTTCCGTTTTCTTCTACCCCTTCAGTTATTCTCCGCGATCGGGCAAACTGGTATATTATGATGCCGCCGAAATTTCGATAAGTTATGACCTGCCCGTTCCGGGCAGCGATGAAGCTGATAAGCTCGAAGAATTATTATGGGATAATACCGCCGATGAAAGAGCCGCCCGGCTGTTCATCAATTATGACCAAATTAAAGGTTTGTATCAGCCGACCTGTCCGCAAACCAGCAACCCGCGCGATAACTACAATTATTTGATAATTACCACCGGGAACCTCCTGAACGCGATAAACTCATCAGCCTTCCTGACATGGAAAACCTACCTGGGATATAATGTCAGAATCGTCCTTACAACCGATATCGAGATAACCGTCCAGCCCGGCGATGATCTCGCCGAGCAGATCCG
>CBFCYP010000057.1:0-18430 GCA_965602185.1 uncultured bacterium | reverse complement strand
TCGTAAAATCGCCATTTGAATGGAAGCATTCTTCGGTATTTCAATTTTTCCCTGAAGAGGATTGGCGCTTTGATCTGGAACTGGCCGAGAAATTTGAGAACGGAGATTTCGGTGAATGAATGGAAGCAGATAGTCGGAAGCACGGGGCTTCCGACCTACTCAATCTTTTTTGAAACGCACCCACAGCAAGCTGTGGGGCACCGGGCAGATAAAATGTCGGAAGCGCGGGGCTTCCGACCTAAGGGACTCTCCTCACCTCACCAGCATCATCCGCCGAGTTATAACATCATCACCGGCCGAGAGGCGGTAGAAATAGGAGCCGGAGGATACATTATTTCCGGAGGTGTTTCTGCCGTTCCAGCGGAAACCGTGCTCGCCCGCGCCGAGAATACCGTCGATCAGCTTCGATACCAGCCGTCCCCGGATATCGAATATCTCGAGCTTCGTTCGCGCCGATCCCGGGAGATAGATTTTTATCATGGTGGACGAGTTAAAGGGATTCGGATAGGCCTGGTACAGTTCCACGTTCTGCGGAAGCGGCGGCCTGCCGGTGGTAACGGTCGTCGTCAGGATATCCTCGAGCTCGGTTATAAACGACTGCATCTCCGCCATGGTGCCGGTGGAGACCCGCAGGTAATCCTGCATACCCCATCCGGTGCGGACATATATTCCCCGGCCGGCCAGCGCGGAGGCCACCGGTCCGGCGTTGGTGCCGACATTCACCATGAAGAAGTTGGTTTCGGACGGAATATATGTAAGATTCATGCGGTCGAATTCCGCGTAACAATAATTTTTGGTCTGGTTGGCAAGGTTGACCGTCGCCGCGACATGCTGGTTTTGATTAAGGGCCTCTTTCGCAGCCTCGAGGGACGGCCTTGAAATCATGGCATACAAACGTAACGCCCGCAACTGGTTCATATAATCATTCTGACCGATGGCAAATCCGATCCTGGCCCCAGCCAGGCCGTAAACCTTGCTGAAGGTTTTCACTACCACAACCTTTTTCCCCCCTGAAACGAGATCGATGGCGGTGGGATAATTCGGCTGGCCTATATACTCATAATAGGCCTCATCGACAATCGTAACCGTTCCCGAAGGCAGGGCGTCGACAAAGGTCTCCAGATCGGGGGCGTTTAGAACTGTCCCGGTGGGATTGTTGGGATTGGTGATACAAACGGCGGTGGTATTTTCATCCACATGGTTTAATATCTCCGCCAGGTCGACTGTATGATTGTTATCGAGTGGCACGCTGCGAACGATGGTGCCCAGAAGCTGGGCGTCCGCGGCGAATTGGCCGTATGAGGGAGTCGGTACTACAACGTTTCCGCCATCGGGATGGCAACTTGCCATGGCGCAAAGCCTGAGTATCTCCGTCGCGCCGGCACCGCAGACGATTCTGGTGGTCGGTACGCTAAATTTATTTGCGAGCGAATTAATGAGCGATTCCGCAAACCAATCGGGATACCGATGCGCCATCTCGGCTTCGTCCTCTATGGCCGTTATGGCGGCTTGAGGCGGCCCCAAGGGATTTTCGTTATAGCATAACCTTCCGACATAATCAGTAATCATCCCGCCGCCCGGCGAAACATCGGCTATGGCTCGCCGTTCCATCCCTATAAGCGACATGGCGGCGGCGCCGGTAATGGTACCGATAAAGCCACGCCGCGAAATATTATTGAAATATTTATCCATATCCCAACCCCCGGGATAAAAAGATTATCTTACATATAATTAATAACTTATTATTGTCAAAATGCAAGAAGAATCGGCACATTCATTAATGAAAAAACACCCTCGCAGACTATCCGGCGAGGGCACAAACACTTATTTTATTTTGATGTTTATTTAACAGCAGATGTCGACTTCTTTGACGCCTTCCACGCCCATTATTGCCTCACGAATATCGGCTTGCCAGGTTTCGGCTCCCACGATAGGCCCCAGCCCGCGAGCTTTGACCGTACCCGTATCGGCGTCGCATTCTATCATCAGTTCCATTCCCCTGGTCCTGGTCGCGTGGGCAAGATGCGCGAGAATGATAGATTTAAAATGAACGTCTCGAATAGTCTTTTTCGCTTCTTCGTCCACAGTATATTCGGAGCTGCGCGCGGCCCGAAAGATGATGTCCGCCATGGTATCAACGCTCATTTTATCCATATTAAGGATTATGTCATAGTTCAAGGTATCGTTAAAGTCGACGTTGTAAAGGAACTTAGCCCAGTTTTTTCTTCGAGAATCTATTTCGGAAATATGTTTGCGAGCCTCAGCCTGGGTATAATTCGATTCGCTCATTAAAGCCTGAACCCTGAATTCCAGCGAGGCGTCCACCCTTACGCGCAGAATTTTGGGAACATCAGATAATTGAAATTGAGCCAGATGACCATGGTAAACGATATTATCTTTAACCACGAAATCCATCAGGCTGGCCTTGAAATAGATTAGATATTGCCTTCGTTGGGCGGCCTGTCGATCCCAGAACTGCGGGGGTTGAACCTCCATATAACCGGTTTCCGCCATACCGGTTTCTTCCATGCCATATTTTTCGGCGTATTTAATTATTTCTTCGCGCGACACGGTTGTACAATCGGGATTCTGCTTGCAAAGGGCGTCGGCCAGTCTATAAGTGGCGCTTAACGATCCGCGGGTCAAAGTAATAATGGCCACGGCTACCTCCTCTGTGATAAATTCTGCCGCTTATTCCTGTCTCAGCTTTACTGAATATTCCTTATCAATATATAATAATCTCTATCTCAAGGGAACAGAAAAAAGACCTGCCCACGGCAAACCGTGAGACTCCTATCAGGTAGCCCCCTTCGATCTATAGCCGATAATCAATTTAACAAATATTAACGTGGTCATTCCGCCGGCCGCCCCCATAACGCAGTATGCCGCCAGGGTGCCGAAGATCTCGTATTCAAACGCGCTATGAGCCTGCTTCAAGGCTACCGAAATCCCGGCGAATATGATCATTATGGCGAATAATAGCCTTATTCCATATCCTCTAATCAACCTTGTTGCCATGGCTCCGACCTGAGCGCCGATCGCGGCGCCGAAAAGCATTATAACGGCGGCAACCAGTTCGGTTCTGCCCGATAGAGAATATGTAAAACATCCATATCCCGACATAAAACAAACGCTTAATAGCGAGGTGCCCACCGCCACCGTGGTGGGGCATCCGATCATATATATGAGCGCCGGCAAAAGAATAAACCCTCCCCCGACACCCATGAATCCGGAAAGAAAACCGGTTAAGGCAAACAGGCTAAACAGGATCCAAAACGATATCCGGGGAACTCCCGATACCGGAAGCGATACCATGGGAGGAATTTTAAACGATCTGAGTTTATTGGAAAGCGGGCTGGTCTCTTCTCGAATCGGGGCTTCCGCCTTTACATTATCGGGAGCTTCAGATTTCATTTTTTTGGTTACCGAATAGTACTCATAGGCCATATATATGCCCAGGCCAAAAAGAAAAATCATATAAACCCATCTTACAACCGAACCCACATCGCCGATTTTTTCAAGATAAAGAACCATCCTTTTTCCCAGTTCGATACCTATGATGGATCCGGCAATCGAAAAAAGCCCCAGCCGCCAGTCGACGTTGCCCATTTTGCTGTGCTTCTTGGTGGCGATTATCGATTTCCCGAAAATATGGGCCAGGTCCGTCCCTATGGCGAAGGGCATATTGAATCCGAAAATATTCAATGCCGGGGTGACAATCCAGGCTCCCCCCACGCCGAAGAATCCACCCAGTGTACCGACACAGAATCCTATAATAAGGAGTATGATAATGTTAAATTCAATTCCCGATATCGGAAGATATATATTTAAGAAATCCACGTCCCGTCACTACCCCGCGATTGAAAAGTCAAAACGTTATTTCAAACCTACAAACCTTAATAAAACGCCGGTGACCTGACCAATTATTATGCCCACCACAGCCATGGTTGCCGTTACCACTAGAGCAAACAGCAGACGATGATCATTATAGAGTTTCGCGATTATAAGATTAATTCCGCTCTGGTTTTCAATATCTACCTTATAATCCAAATCTCCGGCATCTTCATGACCTCCGGCGAAAACGACCGCCGGATAAAACGACGCAATAATAATTACCCCCATATATAAACAGACGAGAAAAAAAGCCCAGGAAAGCGCGGATTTTTCTTCTCTAAAAAACCTTTTTTTGATCAACATCTTCTATCGTCTTGAGAATTTAATCCCGCCCGGTCTTCTTGGCATATACTATGGCCAGAGTTCTATAAATCATATGGGCGAACTTCGAATAAGGCATATACCAGAGCAGGAAAAACACGCATACCATATGCACAAAATATACCAGATAGGCCACGATGGGTACCCCGGAATATCTTATGAGCCATGACAGCATGCCGGACAGGCCGGTGAAGAACAATATATAAAGGAATAGATAATCGGTGTAACCGTTGGCGCCAACCTCGTCCCGATTCGTGATTCGACGGTATATCAAAAGAAAGGTCCCGACGATCAGAGCTAATCCGCTCAATCCTCCGATTATTTTAACCGGATGCGGCAGATTTATGGGCAGTTCGAAGAAAGAATGGAGGCTCTCCAGACCCAGAAGCGATAGATAATGGGGGATGAAAATAAAAACGAAAATCGCTCCTGTCGTAATCATGGCGCCTATAAAACCATAAAATAAAATAAGATGCGCGACAGCTCTGGCGTGGTTTACGTCGCAGTTTGAAAATTTACTATGAGAGAAAATCTCTTTAACGGTCAATAAGAAAGCCTTAAAAAACGAGATTTTGGAATCCCCGCCGTTTCTGTTAAGAAATTTCCAGAATCTGACAAAACCGACCGCTGCGAAAATAAAAATCATGATATTTCCGAAAACAAACAGGGCATCGACGGAGCTATGAGGCAGGAAATAATTGTAATCGATTACGCTGCTTTGGATAAAAAGGAAACCGCCGTTTTCGCCCCGGGGAGCGAACACCAGAATACATGCGGCGAGAATAACGATCGGAACCAGGATTAAAAGCGGCAGAACCTTCGGATTGGCAAGGGCTTTTCCCATAAACGAGGGAAACGCCATTTTCTTGTATATATATGATCTGACCGCGGCCAGGACATCGCCCGGTCTGGCTCCCCTGGGGCAATAAGTGGTACAATCATTACATTGATAGCATAGCCATACGTTAGGATCGCCGATCAGCTTTTCCGTTTGCCCCCAACTCGTCAGGATCATTTCTTTTCGGGGAAAAGGATTTTCGTCGGGAGACTGATTGCAGACAACGGAACAGGTCGCGCACTGGAAACATTTTTTAACTGTACTGCCTCCGGCCTTCTTCACCTCGCGGATAAAACCAAGATCGGGTTCGACCAAACGCCCTACAGCCATCCAGATACTCCTTTCTCCTGCAAAATCCTGACGACCATTAAACCGGTATCGTATTTAAGCCGGAAGGAAAATAGAAATACTGTCAGATCCTGTCAAGTATTTTTGTTAATTTTTTCACAATGCCACCATTTTAACAGTAGATAGGATAATATAATCCACTATAATCAGTTAGACCTTCATATGCCAATTTAAAATCAATTCAAGAAATGGTTATCTTGAGCGTGTGTGCCTATATTCGGTAACTTAAAAAAACAGGTATAAATTCCCGTTTTTTTAACGATAATAGCATTTATTATCCTATCTTGCTGTTTTACAATATGTTAAAACAGGCCTATTCCTTACATAAAAAATTAATATTCTAATATTCATTTTTCTCTTGACACCGCTTGTGAAAGAAATTACTTTCTCGGCAGATGTGAAAGATTGGAAATGTTAGGGATGGATGCCGATAATAATAGGGCAATTATTGAAAATCCCGAAAATAGAGCTTATGATATTTTAATGGAAAGACTACTTCTGACAGATTTTTTACCCATAGCTTGTGAAAAATATCTCATAGTTCCCGGTAAAGTAAATAGCTGTTTTTATTGATATTAACAATAAACTAATTGATAGAAGGAATTATTTTATGTCAAAATTAATCTCACCCCACGGAAGCGATACTCTAAGAGTCCTTCTCCTTGATGGCAAAGAAAAGGAGGCGGAACTTAAGAGGGCCGGAACTCTTCCAAAACTAGTCATGTCTTCGCGCGAAACCGGCGATCTTATTATGCTCGGAATCGGCGGATTTACGCCTCTTGAAGGTTTTATGGGGCATGACGACTGGAAGGGAGTATGCGAGGGAATGAAGATGTCGGACGGCGTCTTCTGGCCAATCCCCATTACTTTATCCCATGATGAAAAAATCAAACCCGGAACCGAGGTTTGCCTGGTATCGGGAGAGACCGATGAAATCATGGGAACCATGAAGGTTACCGAATGCTACGAAATCGACAAAGAGTTCGAATGTAAGCATGTATTCACAACCACCGATCCGGAGCATCCCGGGGTCAAGATGGTCATGGCGCAGAAAAAGCATAATCTCGGCGGACCGGTAAAAGTAGTATCGGAAAGTTATTTTCCTACCGAATTCAAGGGTATTTACCAGCGTCCCTCCGAAAGCCGGAAGATTTTCGAGGAACGGGGATGGAAAACCATCGCGGCCCTGCAGCTTCGCAATCCCATGCACAGAAGCCACGAATACCTGGCCAAGATCGCTGTCGAGGTATCCGACGGTATCTATATTCACCAGTTGGTGGGCCAATTAAAGCCCGGCGATATTCCCGCAGATGTCAGAGTAAATTGTATCAACACCCTGGTTGAGAATTATTTTGATAAGAGCCGGGTGGTTACAGGCGGATATCCGCTCGATATGCGTTACGGCGGCCCCCGCGAGGGTCTCCTCCACGCGGTATTCCGTCAGAACTTCGGCTGTTCCCACATGATTATCGGCCGCGACCATGCCGGTGTGGGCGATTATTACGGTCCTTTCGATGCCCAGGAGATTTTCCATAAGCTCTGGGATGGCGCTCTGGAATGCAAGATGCTTCCCATCGATTGGACCTTCTGGTGCTACAAGTGCGGCGGCATGGCGTCCATGAAAACCTGTCCTCATGGAAAAGAAGACAGGCTATTCCTGAGCGGAACCGCGCTGAGAAAAGCGTTATCCGAGGCCGGGGAGGTTCCCGCCGAATTCAGCCGTCCCGAAGTACTTGCCATTCTGCGTGAATATTACGCCGGTCTCGAGGAGAAAGTTGAAGTGAAGTTGCACGGCCATGCAACCGGCGAAGCCAATAAGAAGAAGAAATAGAGGATTGAAAAAGAAAGCGATAAAACAATCGTTAATTTTGGGAGGACAGTATGCCAAGTTATGTGATTACCGACAAGTGCGATGGGTGCAAGGCTCTGGATAAGACCGCTTGCCAGCATATTTGCCCCAACGACTTGATGGTATTGGACAAGGAAAAAATGAAGGCTTATAACCAGGCGCCCGACATGTGCTGGGAATGCATGTGCTGCGTGAAGATCTGCCCGGTCCAGGCCATGGAAGTGCGCGGTTACGCCGATTTCGTTCCCCTTGGAGCGTCCGTAACTCCGTTGAGGAGCACCGATAGCATCATGTGGACTGTGAAATTCAGAAACGGCACGTTGAAAAGGTTTAAATTCCCAATCAGAACCACCCCGGAAGGTCAGGCCGTGCCCGATGGCGGATTTAAATCCGGCGACGATTTGAGCAGTCAAGAATTATTCACTGAACCGGAGTCCTGCGGCATGAACACCTTGCCGCCGGTCAAATAGGAAAGGATTGGTATCGCAATGGCTAATTTCGAGACAGTAGAAGTCAAAACCGACGTACTGATCCTGGGTGGCGGTATGGCAGCCTGCGGCTCCGCGGTGGAGGCCGCGTATTGGGCTAAAAAGAACAATCTAAGTGTAGCCCTTATTGACAAGGCGGCCATGGATCGTTCCGGCGCGGTGGCCATGGGACTTTCGGCCATCAATCAGTATGTCGGCGTGAAAGACGGTCAAAATTCCATCAAAGATTACGTCGATTATGTAAGGAATGACCTGATGGGCATCACCCGTGAAGACCTGGTGGCCAATATCGCCCGTCACGTCGATTCCACGGTTCATCTTTTCGAGAAGTGGGGCCTGCCCATCTGGAAAGATAAAGAGGGTCATTATGTTCATGAGGGACGCTGGCAGCTGATGATCAACGGCGAATCCTATAAGATTGTTGTCGCCGAAGCCGCCAAGAACGCCCTGGGTATGGACAATATTTATGAAAGAATATTCGTAACCGAACCTTTGGTCGAAAACGGGAAATGTGTTGGCGCGGTCGGATTCAGCATTCGCGAGAACAAATTTTACGTTTTCAAGGCCAAAGCCGTCATAGCGGCGATGGGCGGCGCGGTCCACGTATTCAAGCCCCGCTCCAGCGGAGAGGGTCTCGGACGTTCATGGTACCCGCCGTTCAACTCCGGTGCCAGCGCTTACTTCACAATCAAAGCCGGCGCCGAGATGACCTGCCAGGAAGTAAGGTTCATTCCCGTCAGGTTCAAAGACGCCTACGGCCCCGTGGGCGCGTGGTTCCTGCTCTTTAAATCACGGGCAACCAACGGCCTGGGTGAGAACTACATGGAAACCAACAGGCCCGAGCTCGAAAACTGGGCGCCCTACGGCAAGGTCAAACCGGTTCCCGCCAACCTTCGCAACTGGCTTATGATGCTTGATGTTATGGACGGCAAGGGCCCGATCTACATGAGAACCGAGGAGGCCATCGAAAAGCTCTCCAAGGAAGTTCCCGATGAAAAAGAGCGCAAAAAGAAACTCAAAGAGCTCGAATCCGAAGCCTGGGAAGACTTCCTGGATATGACCATCTCGCAGGCGTTGCTCTGGGCGGCCACCAACACCATGCCCGAGGAAAGACCGTCCGAAATCGCAGCCTGTGAGCCCTATTTCATCGGCTCGCATTCCGGCGCCTCCGGCGCGTGGGTCAGCGGACCCGAGGATATCGCTCCCAAAGAGTACTTCTGGGGTTACGCTCACATGACGACCATCAACGGGCTGTTTGCAGCGGGCGACGCGTCCGGCGCCTCCAGCCATAAATTCTCCTCCGGATCGCATGCCGAGGGAAGAATTACCGCCAAGGCGGCCTGTAAGTATGCTGTGGATAACCCCGAGGAGCCCGCGGTCGATAATGCCAAAGTCGAGGCCCTCAAAGAAAGAATCCTGAGACCTCTGGATCTTTACGAGAAGAACAAAAACGCCACCACCGACGAAACCGTCAACCCCGAATATATTACCCCGCATCAATACATGTTCAGACTGCAGAAATTGATGGACGAATACGCCGGCGGCGTAACCACCAACTTCAAGACCAGCGACAAGCTCCTGACCAAAGGTCTCGAACTTCTCAAATTCCTGAAAGAGGATTCCGAGAAGCTGGGCGCTAAGAACCACCATGAACTCATGAGATGCTGGGAAAACATACACCGCACCATGCAGGCTGAAGCCCACATCAGGACGATTCTTTTCCGCGAGGAAACCCGCTGGCCCGGTTACTATTACAGATCAGACAAGCCCAAAATGGATGAGAACTGGAAAGTCTTCGCCAACTGCAAATACGATCCCGCCAACGACAGCTGGGAGATGATGAAGAGAGACATTATCTCCATTTACTAAACTCCGACCGGATTGGTTCGTTAGTCGATAATGGTCCTCCGGAGTAAGATGCTCCGGAGGACTTTTTAAGGCAAAAAAATGGCACTAATACTCTTAATCATCAGTTATTCATTATAATGAAAGAAATAATCGACAGTTGCCCTTATTGCGGCCGGAAGCTTAAAAAATGGTTGCCGCCCAACGAATCGGATCTACCGCAGGAGATTCACCTGGTTTGCTTTAATGATGAATGCCAGTACTTCCTGGACGGCTGGGAATGGATGCGTCAGCAGTATAAACAGAATGTATCCTACAGGTTTAAATTCGTTCCATCGACCGGGGAAAAGGGGCCGTTGCCGGTATGGTCGAACTCGGCGCTCAGAAGCGGAATCATTGAGTAACGGAGATAAAAGATGAAAGAACTGGAAAGGTTCAAAAAAACCGTTCTGGAGGAATATCCTCGTCTGGGATTGGACAGCAAATTCTGTTTTAGATGCCACCAGGGCGTGCCGTGTTTTAACGAATGTTGCCGCGACGTAAATATTTTCCTGACTCCCTATGATATTATCAGGCTTAAAAACAAGCTCGGTATAACATCCGAAGAATTTATCAAAAAATACACCATCACGCCGTTTGACCAGAACCTGAAATACCCGATTCTACTTTTGAAGATGGAGGATGACGAGAAAAAAAGCTGTCCTTTTGTCGGGGAAGAGGGTTGTACCGTTTACTCCGATCGCCCCTGGGCCTGCAGGATGTATCCCCTGGGGCTGGCATCGCCGAAAGACGGACACCGGACTGAAGAAAAAGACTTCTATTTTCTGATAAAAGAAGAGGTCTGCAAGGGATTTGCCGAAGACAACGAATTAAACGTCAAGGAATGGATCGAAGATCAGGAAATCGATCTCTATAACCGTATGGGGCAGGGATTTAAAGAAATTACCCTCCACTCCTATTTCCAGGAGGGAAAAGACCTGTCTCCCCAGAAGATGGAAATGTTTTTCATGGTCTGTTATAACATCGACAAATTCAAAGATTTCATCTTTAACAGCAGTTTTCTCGACAAATTCGAAATAGACGAAGGGTTGCGTCGGAAATTAAAAGAGGATGACGTCGCGCTTTTGGATTTCGGTTATAACTGGCTTAAGTTCGCGTTATTCGGTGAAAAGACAATGACCGTAAGAACTGATATACTGGAATCGAAGCAAAGAGAGCTGGATGAAAAACAGGGGAATTGAATTCAGATTCTCCGGTTAAAACCGCACTATTCGACACCGTTTTATAATCGCCTTAAATTAACATTCTAATCGAAACTGCGATTTCGGCATCGCATTAATCAAAAATATAATTTAGGGGAAAATCAAACGGCAAACACCCCATCTTAGAAATTTTTGTTTCTCCTAACATATTAATATAATTTCACTTATGAAGAATCGCTGTCAACGGCCGACCTAAAGACCTTGACATAAATTTCACAAAGTTCTATATTCAGACGGGTTAGAGCTATCTCTAATTATCCAGTTTTGGCAATGAAAACGAAGTTACAACTTCTGCGAGGTTTTTGCCATGAAACGGCTTAAAAACCTTTTCGGAAAATCTGAGAAGATTTCCGATAGATCAATTGAAATTATTCAGGCCAAGTTCAATAATTTCCTCGAAGTTCTTCATAATAATAACATGGTTCTGAAAAATATCAGCGATATGGAGGAAAAGCTGCAGGGCGAGTACCTTTTTGATTTGAATTATATCCGCTCGACGGTGTCGGAAATCAGAAAAGGTGTTGTTACCATAATCAACAATATGATAGCCCTCGGTGGCGATAGATATAAAAAGCTCAAAGAATGCTACGCCAAAATCGATGCTGAAATCGCCAGGTTTCTTCCCGGGGACCGGCCCATTGAAGAGGACGCCCATATAAGATTTTTCGATAATATCCGCCGTGAAAACGCTTACAGCGTCGGCAGCAAAAACGCCCAGCTGGGGGAGATGAAATCGCGGTTGAGTCTTCCGGTTCCCGATGGTTTTGCCATAACCGCCCGGGCTTACAAACACTTCATCGACAGCAACGATCTGCAGCATAAAATCAGCGAGCTTATCCGTCCTTTAAATATAAAAAGCTACGAGGATCTGCGGAATGTAAGCCATCAGATTCAACAGATAGTAACAAGCGCCCCCATTCCGGACGATCTCGCGGGTGAAATTACGCAAAGCTATAAGAAACTGAGGGAAAAAAATCCGAAAGCGAGGTTCGCGCTCCGTTCCAGTGCTATCGGCGAGGATACGGAATACAGTTTTGCCGGGCAGTATCGTTCCGTATTGAATGTAAGAGCCGTTGAACTGCTGGAATCGTACAGAGCGGTACTGGCGAGTAAATTTACGCCTCAGGCCATTTATTATTTTCTGAGTCATTCGATGTCGGAGGACGAACTGGCCATGTGCGTCGGCTGTATAATCATGGTAAACACCAGATCGAGCGGCGTGATATATACCCGAAATCCGGTAAACGCCAACGATGACAGCATTGTCATAAACTCCATTTTCGGGCTGGGGAAATATCTTGTTGACGGTACCATTTCCCCCGACGTTTTCAGGGTATCGCGCGATCAAAAGGCCATCGGGAATTCTTTGATTTCCCTCAAAACCAGAAAACTCGATATGCATCCCGACGGCGGTACATGCGATGCCGAGTTACCCGAGGAGGAGGGCCGGAAACCCTCGCTCTCGGATGAGGAGGCCATCCGGCTCGCGGAATTCGCGGTGAAAATCGAGGAGCATTACGGAAGCCCCCAGGATATAGAATGGGCCATCGACCATGACGGTGAAATCTATATCCTGCAGACTCGTCCTCTGAGGGTGATAGCGCCCCCGAAAGATGAGGCCGAAATCGACGTTTCCGGTTTTGAAAAACTTACCGAAGGCGGTTACACTATATGTCCGGGAGCCGGGGGCGGACCGGTGTACAGGATTTCTTCAGTTAACGATCTTCAAGACGTTCCCAACGGCGTTATTTTGATTACCCCTCATTCCTTCCCCGGTATCGTTACGGTGATGGGCAAAGTTAAGGGACTGATCGCCGAGACGGGCGGGATGGCGAGCCATATGGCCACCATCGCCAGAGAATACGGCATCCCCGCTATCGGGAATCTCAAGGAAACCGGGATGCTCAACAACGGCGAAATTGTCACGCTGGATTCAACCGCCGCTGTAGTCTACAGGGAATTACATGACGAATTGATTGATAAGCGAAAACCGGATCTCGATCTCTTCGAGGATATAGACATCTTCAATATCCTGAAACAGATATCGAGCCATATCGCACCGTTACGCTTAGTAAACCCCAAGGACTCCGAATTTATTGCGGAAAATTGCCGTACTTTCCACGATGTCACCAGGTTCTGCCATCAGCGAGCGATGGAGGAGATGTTCTACGGCGCCAGCGAATTGAAGAATAAGGATAGGTTTTCAAGCAAGCTCCAGACCGATATTCCGTTGGCGGTTAATATTATATATATCCACAAGGAGATCCCGGAAAAGGAAAAAAACAGGACTGTCGATGAAAACAGGATTGAATCGGTTCCCATGTCCTCGTTCTGGCGCGGGGTCAAGGCGGAAGGATGGCCGGCGCCCGCCAAACCAGCCGATATGAAGGGGATTTTCGGCGTATTCGCCACCACCATGACCCGAACCGAGGACGATAGATTTTCGGAAAAGAGCTTCGCCATTCTAAGCGATGAATACATGATATTGAGCCTGAGAATGGGCTACCATTTCTCCACAATCGAAGCCATGGTAACGGAGCAGGAAAATAAAAACTATATAAGATTGGAATTCAAAGACGGCGGCGCCACCATTGAAAGAAGAATTCGGAGAATAAGACTGTTAACGGAAATTCTCGCAAAGGCGGGATTTGAAAATTACAGCAAAGGTGATTTCCTTGATTCCAGATTATCCTACCAGGACTCGGAATCAACCAAAAACGCGCTTTTTTTACTGGGCCGGCTAACAGTCTTGACCAAACAACTTGACATGGCTCTCTCAAATGACGCCATTGCCAAATGGTACACAAACGATTTTCTGAAAAAACTCGGCATGCCGGTTGAAGGTGATTGATAATGAAGGTTTCCTCTGGAATACTACGGAAAGTCCTGGGATTTATCTTTGGCATAAAGCATTTCGCCCTTATCGCCTCCCTGGTTTTTTTTGTCATCATCAGCGTGGCGCTGTTCCTCATTTTCCAGAACGCCCAGATTATGCTCGACAGGATCAATACCGATTTTAACCAGATGCAACTTGTTCTGGCCAATCAGGCCGCGACGCAAATAGACTCGGACCTTTTGGCTATAAGCAAGGAACTCGAGATCCTGGAAAGACATATCGTCCCCATGGCGGGTATAACAATAGAATCCTCGCTGCGAACCCTGATAGAGAGGAAGAATTCAAAGGGCGTACTCGCCGCGGGAATAATCAATTCGAACAATCGTTTTCAGCATCTTATCGATCCCCAGGATATAATACCATCGGTACCGCCCGACAATTTCAACTACACCGGGATAACTCCCCATCCTGATTTAACCTTGAGCCCTCTGACATTGATCAAAGACAGGGACGGCAGAACAACCATAATCGCCTGTTTTTACCTGCCGGTCGTATTACCGAGAAATGGACAGGGAGTTTTGTTCTCGGTCGTGGATATCCCTCGCCTGGTTAAAAATGTAACCGAAAAAATCCGATCGGGTAAAACCGGCTACGCCTGGGTTGTGGATAAAACCGGAATGTTCCTTTACCATCCCGAGGGCGATTTCATCGGCAAAAACGCGTTTACCGCCCGCCAGGAACGCGAACCGTATATCAGTTTCGCGGCCATAAACGAGATAATGAAAGACAAGATGCTCAAGGGACAGGAGGGTATCGGAACTTATGAAAGCGGATGGCATCGCGGTATCGAAGGGCATATCACGAAACTGATCGCTTACACGCCGGTCAGAAGCGCGATTCTCGGCCAGGAAGACGTCTGGTCCGTGGCGGTGGCGGCGCCCACCACCGAAGTTGCCGAAGCCGTTCATGGAGTGTATATGCGCAACATAGCTGCCGAGGGCGCCATTATAGCGGCGATGTTTATTTTCGGAATCCTGATAGTATTATATCAATTCAGCTTGTCGGAGGCTCTCAAACAGCAGGTCAGCGAAAAAGAAAAATATATTTTGAGCATTCTCGGCAATTCGCTGGATGCCATCGTATTCATCAACACCGAAAACAGGATCAAGGTATGGAATCGCGGCGCCGAAAAAATCTTCGGATACACCGCCGAGGAGATGCTGGGAAACACATTTCATAGAATCATCCCTCCGGACATAGACGCCGATAAGGAGCTAAACAGTATCGCCGACGAAGTAATGGACAGGGGTTATATCAGGCATTATCTTGCCAAACGTATCACCAAGGACGGTAAACGAATCACCATAGATCTTTCGCGAACTCTCATTCGGGACGAGGACGGCGAGGTTATAGGCAGCACGGCCATAATAAAAGATGTATCGGAAAAAATGGAATTCGAATCCAGAATTTACAACACCGAAAAACTGGCGTCTATTGGCAACCTGGCGGCCGGCGTTGCCCATGAAATCAACAATCCGCTGGCCGTTATCCTCGGCTTCGCCGATCTTTTGAAGGAAAAATTTGACAAAAATAGCCAGGAATATGGGGATCTTGTTACTATTGAAGAGAACGCCAACAACGCGAAAAAAATCGTGGAAAACCTCCTGGGATTCGCGCGGGTTACCGAGGGAATGGCGGATATATTTGACGTGGCCGACAGCATAGATACGGTAACCACCATCGTCAAAAATACCCTTATTACGTCAAAAGTCGAATTGGTAACGGAGATACCCGAAAACCTCCCGAATATCTGTGGTGACTCCCGCGAATTCCAGCAGGTTATTTTCAATCTTATAAATAACGCCATGGCCGCCATGGAAAACGGCGGGGGGGCTCTTACGATTTCATGTTACGAAAAAAATAACTGGGTTTACATAAATGTAAAGGACACCGGAACGGGCATACCCGAAAGAATCAAGCGGCGGATATTCGATCCTTTCTTTACCACCAAGGAGGTCGGCAAAGGCACCGGCCTCGGACTTTCTTTATGCTATGGTATAGTAAATAAACACGGGGGAAGATTGACGTTTAAAAGCGTATCGACGGAAGATTTCCCCAACAGGCCTTCGGGATCGACATTTATTGTATCATTTCCGGCCGCGGAACAATCGGGCTTTCAAGGGAGGTAAAATATGACTCAAAAAATATTGGCCGTAGATGACGAACTCCATATGCTGAAGCTGCTGGAACGCATAATAACGGACAAGACGCCGTACCGGGTGGAAACGTTAAACAATTCCCTCGAGCTTCCCGCATTTTTAGAGAATAAAGAATTCGATTTGATAATCACGGACCTGAAAATGCCGGGCCTGGACGGTCTTGATATTCTGAAATTCATAAAAGAAAATAACCGCTTTGAGGAGGTCATAATCATTACCGCTTTCGGCAGCCTTGACAGCGCCACCGAGGCGCTGTCAAGCGGAGTGTTCGATTACATTACCAAGCCTTTCAGAAAAGAAGAGATCATTAATACCATCAATAGAGCTATGCTATGGCAGGAATGTAAAAAAGAGACCTGCAAATTAAACTCCTTTTTCGAATCCGAGCCCCTCAGCGAAGCGATAGATAAATTCCGCGCCGAATATATCAGGAGGATGCTTGCCAATTACCACAATTCCATCGAGGAAACCTCCAAACATTCGGGATTATCAATTGATGAAATCAGAGATATCACCGGCTAAGAGAATATTGGGATTAGGCGCAGATGATTCTCGATTTCATTATAGAAGGAGGTGAGAAATGATTACCGGAAAAAGGGCCGGTGATCTAATGATCCCGCTCGATCATTATCCTCATATTCCCTACTGGTTTTCTCTTCGGCAGGCCATGGCGGAGATAGAAAACACTCAAATCGAGGTGGAGGGTCAGAAATCCCTTCCGCGAATAGTGCTGGTGTTTGACGAGAAATACAACCTGATGGGAATGATCAGGAGAAGGGACATTTTAAAGGGTCTTCAGCCGGATTATTTATCCGCAAAATCGGGCGATACCAGGAAATTATTTAACATAGAGATCGATCCCAACCTGATGGAGATGTCATACGATATCCTGATAAAAAACATCAAGGAACGGGCCGAACAAACCGTAAGCAAAGTTATGATTCCCATAACCCGCACCATAGATTATGAGGATCACATAATGAAAGTTGTCCACGAAATGGTAACATATAATCTCAGCCTGCTTCCTGTTCTCTGTGTTGGCGAAGTGGTGGGAGTGGTGCGCTCGGTGGATATTTTTCACGAAATAGCGCATCACATTTTGTGATCTAAATCTTCAATGAAACGGTATTTGATACATGAATAGCTCTGATACTGCTCCTCGCGGCGGTCTTCCGCCAATGCCCCGAAGCATATATCTCAGCAGGGTGGCCAAACGAATTGATAAGAAAAGATTATTTTTCATTCTGCTGGGCCTGTTACTATTCTGCGCGGTCTATTTTTCGCCTGCGTGGGATGACGCCGTTGACCCGCAGGGCCAGCATTTCCCCCTGACTCGCGAGGGCAAGGCGGCCATAGGTCTCTTTCTCCTGGCCGCGACCTGGTGGGTTTTTGAGGTTATTCCCATAGGCGTAACGAGTATTGCTATAGGGGTCATACAGGCGTTGTTTTTCATAAGATCGGCGAAAACCGCTTTCGGCGATTTCATGGATCCTTCGGTATGGTTCATTATCGGGTCGATCGTCATCGGCCTGGTTTTCACGAAGACCGGGCTCACCAAGCGTATGGCCTATAAGATGCTGGTTCTGGTGGGCGAAAAAACAAGTATGATTTATCTCGGGACTTTCGTGATGACCGCCTCGCTTACATTAATAATGGCGCATACGGCTGTGGCGGCCACGGTTTTTCCATTATTGATGGCCATCTATTCGTTATACGGTGAAAACGACAAGCCGACCAAATTTGGACGGGGCCTGTTTATCGGTATGGCCTTTACCGCCGGAGCGGGAAGCATAATCACGCTTCTGGGAGCCGCCCGGGGCGCCGTGGCTATCGGATTTTATAACGATATTATTGGCAGAGAGATATCATTTTTCGAATTGACCTATTATATGCTACCCGTAGGCGTGATAATGGTCTTCCTGTTATGGGGTCTTCTCATGATTATCTTCAAACCGGAGAATAAGACGATCCCGGGATTGCGCGAAAGAGCTCAAACTCTCTACTCAAAATTGGGACCTATGACAACCAAAGAAACTATGACGCTGATAATCGTCTTTTCCGCCATAATCTTCCTCGGGCTGGGATCGATCATTCCGGAGCTGGGGCAATACCATAAAAGCGCCGTAATTCTCACGGCGACGATATTATTTTACATATTCAAAATACTCACCATAGCCGATCTGGAGGAAATTCCCTGGAACATCATCCTGTTATTCGGGGGCGCAATGAGCATCGGTTTCTGCCTGTGGCAGACCGGGGCGGCCAACTGGATGGCCATCAACTGGCTGGTTCTTTTCCAGGACGCGCACTGGTTTATTTTCGTTATGGCCATCACTTTCTTCGTTCTCATGATGACAAACTTCATCATGAACGTGGCCGCCATAGCGATATCGATCCCCGTAGCCCTTGTCATAGCGCCTTACCTGGGAGTGGCCCCGGAGGTTATTCTATTTGCCTCGCTGGCGGCGGCGGGTATGCCGTTTCTTTTGCTGGTGGGAGCCGCGCCCAACGCTATCGCCTACGAAAGTAA
>CBFCYP010000056.1:0-18464 GCA_965602185.1 uncultured bacterium | reverse complement strand
TCCGGCCAGATATCGCGGATATCAAGCACGAACCTAGATCCTTTCAGCTTGGCGACAATCATCGCCGCGAAAACGTGAAAAATCGGAGGCGAAGACGAAAAGACTATGTCGTGTTTTCTCAAACAAACGGCCGCCAGAAATGACGAGAGCGAAAAAGAGAGATAAAACAACATTCGCTTGATATTATTTTTCCGGGCAAATGTCAGGACGAAGGTGCGAATTATTCTATAAGAATCATTTTTTTCCGATTTGAAAAGTCTCCGGCGATATTTGCGATCGAGGATACCGGTAGGATGATTGGGAAATTCGCAAATCACGGTTACCTCGTGTCCCCGCCTGACCATGGCATCTACAATCGATCTCAACCGGTGGGACGTGGCCCCGGGTTCGGGGTGATAATATTGAGAAATAACGAGAATTTTCATTTTCCTTACTTTATTTATTAAATTGTCCATTAAAAATTATTATCTTAAGTTCAGTACTGCAAATTGTCATTTTTCATAACCTAAGCCGGCTATATATGTCATCAGACAGCAATTATAATATAAAAAACGAAGAAAATTAATATCTTATTTTAAAACCTGGAAAATTCGGGGGGAATACAAGCCAAAAAATATTCTAATTGCCTTTGCTTCTTCTATTTATTGACTTCGCCAGTCCCAAAACTTCATGCCTGTGAATTGAGATTGACGCTTTGGACCTGCTTAAAACCTCCGCGATCTGTGAATCGGTCATGCCCCTGTAATTTTGTTTGATAAATTTGTCTTCCTCTTCCGTATAGGGTTTAACAATCCGTTTGGGTCGGTTCAGGATTCTGTTTCTGTGGTGGGTTATTGAAATCAATGATCGATTTAATTTATCCGCAATTGCCGTATCGGTTAACCGTGTGTAATTTTTCAAAATGTAGTTGTTTTCTTCATGAGTGAAATTTTTTCTTTCGACTTTCTTCTTGCCGAGAACTATGAGCCTGCGATAGGTTACGGCATTAACCGGTTTCGAAATCGCCCTGGCGATATCACCGTCGGTCATTTTCGAGTAGTTTTTTGCAATAAAACTGTCGTGTTCAGGATGAAAATCGAATTTGCTTTTCCTTTTCTTCGGTGATTGCTTTAGCGCCTCCTGTCTGCTTCTTCTGTTTATCTCCAACGCTATAAATATCATCTGAACATACTGACGGCTACACCCATAGACCTTACCGATATCGGTCAAGGACATTTTGCTGTCATAGTACATTTTAACCAATTTATCTTTTTCGCGAATCATTTTTTGTTTAACGCTTTCTGCCATAATCGCTCCTCTCCCAAAACTTTTGCCTTGTTTATTCTACAGTAACGCTTTTCGCTAGATTTCTGGGCTGATCTACATCACAGTTCCTTAATTCGGCAATATGGTACGCCAGAAGCTGCAATGGAATTATGCCGATTAAAGGTAGAACAAACCTATTTACCCTGGGTAAATATATAATGTCATCCGCTATTTCCGCAATCTTTTTATCTCCTTCCGTAGCGACCGCGATAATCCTGCCCCTCCGGGCCTTGATTTCCTCCATGTTCGACAAAATCTTACTGTATACGGAGTCCTGCGGGGCCATAACAACCACCGGCATGTTGTCATCAATAAGGGCGATGGGGCCATGTTTCATCTCCGCCGCAGGATAACCTTCCGCGTGTATATAACTTATCTCCTTCAGTTTCAGCGCTCCTTCGAGAGCGATGGGGAAATTTATGCCCCTGCCCAGGTAAAGGAAATTATTCATATTATTGTATTTTCCGGCGAGTTCCTTTATGTAATCATTCAGCTCTAGAACATCCTTAACCCTATCCGGAACTTCATTAATCGCTTTTAAAAGCTTTTCTCCCTCATCAAAAGACATCGAACGCATCCTGGCCAGGAGTATCGTAATTAGCAATAGTACCATCATTTGCGATGTGAAAGCCTTTGTTGACGCCACCCCGATTTCAGGCCCGGCGTGAATATAAACTCCGCCGTCCGATTCCCTGGCGATCGTAGAACCGACCACGTTGCAGATTCCAAGGCATGTCGCGCCTTTTCGTTTGGCCTCTCTCATGGCCGCCAGCGTATCGGCCGTTTCTCCGGATTGCGAAATCACAAAAACGACGGTACCGGGGTCAATGATGGGGCTTCTGTACCGGAACTCCGAGGCATATTCGATTTCTACCGGTATCCTCGCATATTCCTCAATCAAATACTCCCCGAGCAGACCCGCGTGCCAGCTGGTGCCGCAGGCCGTGATAATAATTCTCTTAATATGATGAAGTTCATCGTACTGAAGGTTTAATCCATTCAATCGAGCCGTGGCTTCCTCGAAATTCAACCTGCCCCTCATGGCGTTTTTCAAGGTCTCCGGCTGTTCGAAAATCTCCTTTAACATAAAATGGTCGAAACCGCTCTTTTCGATCATATCGAGGTTCCAGGATATCTCTTCCAGATGGGGCGTAACCTCAACCTCCTCGAGTGTGGAGATTGAAAAACTGTCTGCTGTGATTTCGGCCAACTCTCCGTCCTCGAGATAAACCACTCTGTTGGTATAACGGAGGACGGCGGCAACGTCCGAGGCGACCAGATTCTCTCCATCCCCGCATCCGATCACTATAGGAGATCCCAACCTGGCCGCCACGATCAAATCGGGATTATCGGACGATAATACCGCTATGCCGTAGGTCCCCTCAACCTGGCTTAACGCTCTCCTGACGGCCTGCAGAAGATTCCCGTTATAATATTCCTCTATCAGATGGGCCAGCACCTCGGTATCGGTTTCCGTTTTAAAAATGCGGCCCTGACGTTTTAAGACCTCGCGTAACGCCGAATAATTTTCGATAATTCCGTTATGAACAATCGCTATGTGCCCGGTCATACCGGTATGCGGATGAGCATTGGCGTCATTGGGCTCACCATGCGTCGCCCAGCGGGTATGACCGATCCCGACAGTCGCCCGATAATCTTCGGCTTCAGTACATGAGATGAGGGCGGGCAACTTGCCGGCGCTCTTGCAGACAACAACTCCATCCCTTTCCAGCACCGCGATACCTGTTGAATCGTAGCCGCGATACTCCAGCCGTTTCAAACCCTCCATCAATATGGGATAGGCTTTTCTGGGACCGATATATCCGACAATGCCGCACATTGAAAATCTCCTTTATTTCCTAAAAACCGATTTTACGGTTCCGATCAGGCTTCTGGCGGTATTATGATCGCGCGCTTCCGAAATAATTCTCGTTACAGGTTCCGTGTTGGAGGCCCTGATCTGAACCCACCAGTCTTTACCCGAAATCTTTAAACCATCAACTCTATTTATTTTATCGCCCTTGAAAGCATTTTCAATAGCGCTCTTTTCCCTTTCAACATCGGATGACGATATATTCAATTTAGTTTTAATCATAACATATCGCGGAAGTTCCATTACGAGTTCGCTTATTTTCAGCCCGGAAGACGCCAGATATTGAGTTATTACAGCGGCCGCCAGGAATGCGTCTCGCCCCCAATGTAATCGCGCGTATATCAATCCACCGTTGCCCTCTCCTCCCACAACGCCTCCAACCCGGCGGAGTTTTTCGGTGACGTTTCTCTCACCCACTTTGGTACGGTAGATTTTCACCCCGGCTTCTTCGGCGACAGAATCATTCAGCAAGGAACTCGAAAGGTTGACAGCCACAGGCCCTGCTTTTCTGGATAGTATATATCTTGAACCGAGAGCCAGAGTATATTCCTCTCCGATGGGCTGCCCTTTTTCGGAGACTATGGCCAGACGATCGGCGTCGGGATCAAACGCCAACCCGATATCGGCCTTATACCGCTTTACCGCTTTCGATAGATCGGAGAGATTCTCCCCTACCGGCTCGGGTCCTCTCGGAAACTCGCCGGTAGGAACGGCGTGAATCAATCTATAATCAACACCGATCCTCTTAAAGAAACTATCGGCCATATAGCATGCCGCTCCGCCGCCGCAATCGGCAACGATTTTCAATCGGCGTTTTTTTATCAAAGATGCTGAAATTATATCAAGCTTTATAATATTACTAATATGATGATCGATCCATTTATCTTCAAACGTCGCCTTTCCGACAGAGTTCCAGCTACAGTCTCTAAATCGTCGAGAATTGAAAAGCTGCTGCACTTTTCGAGCCTGGCTTTCGGAAAGAAATATCCCTTCATCTCCAATTAATTTCAGAGCGTTATATTGTATGGGATTATGACTTGCGGTTACGGCCACTCCGCCGCTAAACCCTCCATCCCGTACCGCCATCTCGATCGTAGGCGTGGAGCAGATTCCGATATCCACGACGTCGCACCCGGAGGAAAGTAAACCGGAGACAACCGCCGAGGTAACCATAGGACCGGTTTTTCGGGTATCTCTTCCTATCGCCACCTTGCCTCCCTTAAGAAAGGCGCCGAAAGCCCTGGCGTAATTAAGCGCCGTCTCCGAAGTAAGAGTTTTTCCGATAATTCCTCTAATGCCGGAAACGGAAATCAAAAGTCCTTTCAATTCATCTCCTTCATCCAGAATAAACCAGCGCTTTGCCGGGAACGAATATATAATATTGCCGATCTCCCGGTCTGTCAATAGATTTATTAAATTTTATTAATTAAATAATTCTAAATTTCCCGACGAATGGTTTATAATGCTACGGCCTGTCTTCAAATCCAGGGCTTCCGCCTTAAAACCGATTCGTCTTAAGTATTCGGCTATTCTCGGAGATCCAAAAAGCGTATATACTTTTTTGGGTTTAGCCGTTTCGACATATCTAACAATATCATCAAACGAAGCGTGATCCGATAACGGAATCCCGAATCCGTTGCTGTTTTTATATGCTCGATTCCGATCAACAACCCAGCCGGATAGAAAACAGGTCCTGTATCTTCCCCATCCTCTCGAATCCACGAACCTGAACGCGCCCGGGGGTAGAATCACGGCGCGGCCGGAAACCGGTCTATCCTCAAGCAAATGGAATCGGCCCAGATCGATACCGAATTTTGTGTATATCTTCGCGGCGCTATAAATTTTTTTGTAAACATCCAACTCTATATCTTCGCGGCCCAGGATTTCCATAGCCTCCTGCGCCTTGCCAAACGTGTATGCCAGTATTACAGGCGTATTCCCGAATCTCAGATTTTTCGATACGAAATCAACAAGCATTTCACGGCATTCATCGGCCTTTGGAAATTTGTAATGCGGCATACCGTAGGTGGTATCGATCAACAGGGTATTGCAGGGGTGAATTTCAGCTTTACGGCAGGTGCGGTTCTCTTCAAATTTAAAATCACCGGTATACACTATTCTTTCGCCGTTCAAATCCAGAATTACCTGCGCTGAACCCAGCATATGCCCGGCCGGCGCAAGCTCGATTTCGGCCGGTCCGATTTCAAATTTTTCATGAAATTTAAGGATATGAGGCTCGAATCTCTTGTAATTAAGGCTAGCCAACTCCAACGTAGGGGCGGTGGCTACTATTTTGCGGTGGGCCCTAAGATGGTCTGAATGCGCATGGCTGACTATGGCGAGGTCAGATTTTACGGTAGGGTCGACGGCGAAATATTCGCCGTATCTTATTCCCCGGTCGATTTTCAACACTTTATTTCTTGTATCCTATATCCCTGAGAAACTTTCTTCTCGCGGCGACATCGCCATCCTTTTCAATGCCGGCCGGTGCGGCTCCATCAACCACCCCAAGAATTGCGCCGCCCTGTTCGCTCCTGCCTATAACAACTTTCAGCGGATTGGCCGTGGCGCAGATTATCCTGCAAACCTCGGGAACTTCTTTGATCCTGCCAAGAAAATTAACAGGAAAAGCGTCCTTCATATAAATTATGAAGGTATGACCGCATCCGATACCCATTATCGCTTCCGCGGCGAGCTTTTTAAGCCCCTCGTCGTTGCCCTCCAGGCGAACCAGGCGATCCTGCGACGCTTCCGAAAAACCGATTCCGAATCTAACATTCGCGCTGGTAGATACCATAGCCTCATAAAGGTCCTCGGCCGTTTTAATAAAATGCGCGTGTCCCAGGACGATATTGCAGTTCTCCGGCATTTTCAGTTCATATTCCTCCAGATTCATCTTAAAACCTACCCTTCTCAATATTTATAGATAAAATCTGATCTCCTATTTCAATTTTATCGAGCACATCCCACCCTTCGATAACCTGCCCGAACGCGGTGTATCTACCGTCAAGATGAGGCTGATCGGAAAGGCATATGAAAAACTGAGAACCGCCGGTATCCCGTCCCGAGGTGGCCATTCCGATCGTCCCTCTTTTGAATCTTAAGGGATTTATCTCTTCGCGGATCGTGTATCCGGGTCCGCCCCAGCCGTCCTCCCGGGGGCATCCACCCTGCGCCACGAAATTCTGAACGACCCTGTGAAAAGTCAGATCGTCGTAAAATCCTCTCTCGGCGAGCTTGATGAAATTAGCCGCCGTCCCGAGCGCCATCTCCGGTTCCAGCTTTAGCTTTATAACGCCCCGTCCGGTTTCAATAACCGCGACAACACCCAGTTTTTTCAAATCCCGCAGATTTTTTAAATCATCTTCATCAAAATCAACGTCGAATATGCCCGGGTTAAAATTCTCGGGCGCATTTTTTTTTAAGGCGGCACAGGCGTCCTGCCTGACAATCCGATTTTTATGGTTCAAGAATTTCTTTATGGTATTTATTGCCGTGATCCCGATTTCGGTGGTATCGATAAAATTGCCGATGGCGGAGACAAGAGAACGGGCAAAATCGACATCTTCAGTTTCTATATTTCTTCCGGCTGTTTCAATCAATATTTCCAGAGCCCTGGAATTTTCGGATGATCCAAGAACGTCTGCGGCGACAGATTTCACCACTGTATCATCCGAGCCGTTCAGGGCCGCCTTGATTATATCGATATTTCGATTTACCGGATAATTCCCCAGCCCTTTTATTACGGCGGCTTTCACCCTGTCATCGCCGTCCTCGAGCATAAGACGGAGCTGTTTTAACGATCTATTGCTTTTCACCTTGCCCAGCGACCTGGCCACCTCGGCCCTTACCTGCCATTTACCGCTGGATTTTAATTTTATCAGCGTGTTCGTAGGAGAACTCTTATTAACCTCCGGCAAAGCCGATATGGCAGCCAGCTGAACCTGCAGCGACGGGTCATGAAGATATTTTTCGACGACTTTCCTGCTTTTAGCGTTTCCGATTTGACCGAGCGACAATATTAATACTCTTTTGAGCCCGTTATCATCTGTATTATCAAGAACTTGTTCAAGTCCCACAACGCCAACGCCAACCCTTCCCAAAGACCGGATCAATTCGATCTTTGCCGGACGGCCGAGAATATCAAAATAATTTTCAAAAACGTTCAGGATAACGATCGTATCACCGTTCGATCCCAGGCCTCTGGCCGCGATGGCCGCGGTTTCTATGTAGGCGCTGTCTCCTGACTTTGGATTTTCGAATACCTTTACAAACTGCGAAACGCATGAATCCGGGGCAAGCCTGAACATAGAATAGACGGCCCCATAGAGGGCTTTGCCGGAAGCCCTGGCGGCAAGCAGACGCAAATCACCAACCGAGGAACTATCCGCGATACGCCATAAGGCCAGGGCCGCCTCGTACGATTCCCCATCGGATTTTTTTAAAAGCGGTTGGATAAACGGAGCAGCTTTTCTATCGCCGATTTTACCGAGCGCCTCTATCGCCATTAACCGGGAGTCAAGATCTTCGGTGTGCAAAACAGCCGCCAGGGAATTCAAAGCGGTAGTATCTTTGATTTCGCCAAGGGCAAAAATTGCCGCTTCCCTTATGGCCTTATCGGTATTCCCGCAAAGCCCGGAGAGACGATACCTGAACCTGTCATCCTGAACTATTCCGCAGGTTCTCGCCGCGGCTTTAATTAGATCGCTGTCGTCGTATGAAAGAGCCAGATCCATGATAACCGAATCTACCACGCCTTGCTCCTCCATTTTTAAAAGTTCATAGGCGAAGTTGATTTCGGGAACACTTTTTTTATCGCCCGAAGAACAGGATATTGTCGCCAGTAGAAGAAAAATTGAAATTCGAATGCGTTTGATCATGGCTTTGGCTATATAATTACATATTCCGGTTCAGTCAAGACATGATGATCTTTGCAACGGTCATTTGTTTTTGCTTTTTCTAATATAGTCCAGATTCTTCTTAATCTGGATGTTTTCGGGTTCGTATTTTAAAGCCCTTTCCCAGAGGACTTCCGCGGAATCCGCCAGTCCCATGCGATAGACCACGCCGGCCAGGTTATTATAGGCGATGGCGCCTCCCCCCGTTAATTCGATGACTCCGTTAAACATATTAATAGCTTTATCGAACTTGCCCTGCGCCTGATAAGAAAATCCCAGATTGTTCAAGGCCCTTACATCGTCGGGCCTGAGCTGGAGCGCGCGCTGGTAATATGTCTCCGCCAGATCGAATTGTTTCTGTGCCGCGTATTTTTCCGCGAGGCCGAAAAGCATATCGAAGGACGCCAAATCGGGAGTTGAAGTGGCTGTATCGGACGTTAAGACTTCCAACTCCTTCAATGCCCTGTCTGCGTCCAGGCCATAGGGGGAAAGCGATTTTGCTTTTTGGTAATAATAATAGGCCGAATCCACCATACCCGCATTAAGAAAAGTCCGTCCGAGATTCTGGTATGGTTTATCGTCGGTGGAATCGGAACTTATAGACCTGTGAAAATAGTAGATAGCCGAATCCGGTTTCTGCTTCATATAGAAATAACCGCCGATATTGTTTAAAGCGCCCGAGTGGGAGGGTTGTACATCTACGGCCTGCCTGTACCATTTGATCGCCTCATCGGGTTTTTTCTTGAAAAAATAAGATATGCCCACGTTATCGTAAGCGGAGGCGATTTTGCTTTTGCGGTCGATCGACCTGGGAAGAAACAGCAACAGAAATGAACAAATAACAACTAACACGATCCGAAAAAGCATCGGCCGATTTTTCTCACTTAACGATCGATATATCCGGTGAATTCCGCCGCCGGCAAATATCAGAAGGGTGATTGAGCCGATGAGCTTGAAGCGCCCTATCGCAAAAAATATCATCACGCCGGAGACGCTGGATACAAGCAGCATTAATAGCAGCCACTTCGACTCATTTCTCGCTGATAAAATGATTCCTATTAACCCGGGAATAAAGACAAACCAAAAACCTCCGGGTAGAATCCAGAAAACCGGGAAAAACCTGTGATGAATCTGGATCGATTCCGCCTGCGGGATATCGAAATACCAGAGATAGAGCCAGGCTTTCTTAAATAGCCGCGCCGCGAATCTGACGGGATTGTCCTTTATAAAATCAATAGCGCTCTCGAACCAGAAGTCCGAGACCTCCGCGCTTTTCAATTTCCGGCCGGATTCTTTTTCGGCAATCTGTCTCCCGGTAAAATCGGATGACAGGTTCAAACCTCGCGGTTCGTTATATGCCCCCGTAGCTTCGGGACCATTCCCGATATAGAAATTTATCCCGAAATTCGATGAAATGGGGACAAGCTCGCCTTTTGAAATATTATGAATGGTGGCCGGCAATATCCCGCAAATGGTCCCGGTAATAATCACCGCCGCCTGTTTTAAATATCGATTGCTTTTTCCCCTCTCTCCCGTAATGAATTTAAAAAGCCAGTATGCAGATACCAAAAAAGGAAAAATTAAAATTGTCCCCCGACCAAGAGCCGTCAGGCCGATTAAAATACCGGACAAAAAATAGTTTATCGATCTGATTTTTTTGCCTTTGGCGGGAATTATCAATAGCAACGCGGAACTCATCAACAACAATTGCAGGCTTTCTGAAAGCAGTAAACCGTCGTAAAAAATAAAAGGTCCGTATATCGCCGCCATAAACGCCGCGATTAATCCGGCTTTTTTATCGAAAATCCGTTTCGTTATTTTATAAATATTGAATACCGTTACGGTACCGAAAACAGCCTGCAGGAACAGCGCCGAATAAAAGCTGAATCCTATACCTAAACATAAAGCCAGGAAATAAGGGTAGAGCGGCCCCATGGGGAATGCCGGGCCGAGATACGAGGATCCCGCCGTAATTCTGGAGGCCCACAACCTGTAAGTCGAGGCGTCGGAAAGAAAATTCGCGTAAAAATTATCTCCAATGGCCAAGACATTTAACAAACGGAGAACGAATGCCAGACCTATGATTGACCATAGGAGAAGATATTTTTCCCGGGGATTCGATTTCATTATAATTTCCGAAGAAATGAAATAGCCCCGGCAAAATCGTCGGGAATCTCACAATTGAGACTAATCTCTCTGCCGTCATCCGGATGCGGTAAGGTCAGTTCGGCGGCGTGCAGGGCCTGTCTTTGCAATATCCCCAAGAGAGGCGATAATCTCGTTATTTCGTTTTTGCCCAATCTCTTAAGGTACTTCGAGCGCCCGTTATAAGCGGGATCGCCTACGACGGGATGTCCGTAATAGGAAAGATGGACCCTGATCTGGTGGGTCCGGCCGGTCTCCAGACGAACCGAAACCAGATCGCATCCTTTAAATCGTTCAACTATTTCGTAATGAGTTACAGCATCACGGCCGTGCCGCGGATTCACCCTCATTTTTTTTCGGTCTTTTTCCGATCTTCCGATCGGCAGATCTATGGTGCCTTTGTCCGGATCGATATTACCCCAGGTTAAAGCCCTGTAAGCTCTTTTGATATTCCGCTCCTTGAGATGTTTCTGTAGATATGCCAGGGCCTGTTCATCTTTCGCTACAATCAGAAGGCCCGAGGTATCTTTATCGAGCCTGTGGACCAGCCCCAATCTGACCGGGTCGATAGCCTCAGATTTTTTCTGTCCAAAATAATGCAGTAAGGCGTTTACAAGAGTCCCTTCATAATTGCCGGCCGCGGGGTGAACCACCATTCCGGCGGCCTTGTTGATTACTATAATCCGCTTATCCTCATATACGATATTAACGGGGATATTTTCGGGTTCGGCTTCGATGGGAGGCGGGCTTACGAGCTCGATCTCCACCGACATACCTCGTTTTACTTTTAAGGAAGCTTTTGACGGTTTCCCATCGACACTAATATGACCGGAGGATGCCAGTTTGGTAAAATAGCTCCTTGTTCGATCCGCGACTTTGCGGGCACAGAAAATATCGAGCCGTTCGCCCTCACAATCGGCCGGGACCGAGAGTTTAAGAATATGAGCTGTCACCGTCTTCTTCTGATGGTCCGGAGGATTGTTGATCCTCCGTCGCGGCGTATTTATCTTTTTTCCTGAACAGGACGCCGACAATGAAGATGATCAACCCTATCGTAATGGCGGCATCGGCGATATTATAAGTAAACCACCGGCGGATATACAGAAAAGGTATATCCGGAAAATCCATGTCTATGAAATCGATAACCTTCCCATAAATCACCCTATCTATGAGATTTCCAACGGCGCCCCCGAATATCATGGCCAGTGCGGTTTTGATATGCCATCCCGCGTGCGGCACGGTAATCATATATCTCGCTATTATAACCAGGGCCACAACGGTCAAAACCAGATAAATCCAGGAGGGACCGATGCTGGTACCCATGGCGCCGCCGGCATTATAGATCAGCCTGAAATACAAAAGATCTCCGATAACGGAGATCTTATCACCTTCATATAAAAATATCTGAATAAGAGATTTTGAAACCTGGTCCGCGATAGTCACAAAGGCCGCGATTAAAAAATAAAGAAGGAGACTTCTGGTACGCATTAATAGAGTCTCCTAACGTCCTTTTTTTCGCTCTTCTTCCAACTCCTTACATTTTATACACATTCGCGCATGAGGAACCGCTTTGAGACGTTCGTGGTTGATCTCTTCCCCGCATTCGACACATTTCCCATAGGTGTTATTTCTTAATCTCCTCAGCGCCTCATCAATATGATACAACAACCTGCCCGATTTCGACGCGAAATAAAAAGTTTTTTCCCGCTCCATGGCGTCGGTACCCAGATCGGCCATGTGATATGAATAGGAAGACAGATCGCCGGTATTATCCTTAATAGTGTTATCCATGGCGGCCTTTTTTAAAAGCCCGAACTCCTCAATAAGCTGTCTGCGTTTTTCAAGCAGGAGTTTCTCGAATTTCGCCGTATCTTTTTTGTTCATCAGGAAATCCTCCGGCGGGTATATACTATTTTATCTTTTCGAGCGCAACAACTGTTTTTACGCCGTTGAGATTGAATTCCGTCGAGTCTTGTAACTTTGTGTTACCAGATAAGTTATCCGCAAGGGTTTCGCTTCTAATATAATCGTAGAACTTCGATAACGCTCGTTTGGATTCCGGGTTGTCGGATATGGCCAGAGCGATGCGATCCGTTACCTCCAGGCCGGACGATTTTCTTAAATTCTGAATCTTATTAACCAATTCCCGCGCGTTACCTTCGGCCAGAAGATCCTCATCCAGCCGTAAGTCCAGAGCGACCTTGATATAGCCGTCGGCCATGACGGAGAATCCCTCGCGGGAATCGATTTTGATCTTCACCTCTTCATCTCTGATTGTGAAACTGTCCGAATCCAAATCTATCCGCGTCATTCCCTTAGCATTCAGCTCAGCCACCTTCTCGCCGGGAAGCGCTTTAATCGCTTCGGCTACGGCTTTCGCTTTATCGGCAAACTTCGGGCCTATCTTCTTGAAATCCGGCTCCGCCCGGTAGCTGAAATAGGATGAGTCTTTATCGTCGAACTCCAGACCTTTGACATTAATCTCCTCCAGGACAATACCCTCAATATTCTTCAGCATTTCCCGTTCTTTTTTATTCAATCCCAGGACAATGAGCCTTCTGAGAGGCTGCCTTGTTCTGGTTTGAGATTCCTTTCTGCCCGCGCGCCCCAGCTCCACCACTCTTCGCGCGAGATCCATCTCTTCTTCCAATCGTTTATCAATATATTTTTCTGAAAAGACGGGAAACTCACACAGGTGAACCGACTCGGGATAATTTGCCATGGATCCAGCTAACCTTCGATATATATCTTCGGATATAAAGGGCGCCAGGGGAGCGATCAACTTACAGGAGGTCAGCAGGCATTCGTAAAGCGTCTGGTAGGCGGATTTTTTATCTTCGGTTTCCTGTGAACCCCAGAACCTTCTGCGACTCCTGCGCACATACCAGTTGGAAAGATCATCCACGATAAAATCCCCGACGCAACGCGTAACCTTCGTAAGATCATTATTCTCATATTCCGCTATTGTCTGCTCAACCACGCTGTTGAGTCTCGATATCACCCAGCGATCGATAAGAGGCCTGTTCTCGACATTTAAGTTCATATCCGGCTCGAAGTTATCAATATTGGCGTAGAGGGCGAAAAACGAATATATATTTTGAAAGGTCGAGAAAAAACGCCGGACGACCTCGACCAGCATATCCTTATCGAACCGTTTCGGTAGCCACACCTGCGACGAACCGATCAGATACCAACGAAGAGCGTCAGCGCTGTACTCATTAATTACCTCCACGGGATCGATATAATTTCCCAGGCTTTTGGACATCTTCCGGCCTTCGCCGTCCAGCACATGGTTGTTCACAACGCAGCTTTTGTAACAGGATTTCCCGGAGATAAAAACCGAGATCGCTAAAAGCGTGTAAAACCATCCCCGTGTCTGGTCGAGACCCTCGGCTATGAACGCGGAGGGGAAATATTTTTCTTCGAATTCATCCTTATTTTCGAAGGGATAATGAACCTGGCCGTAGGGCATGGAGCCGGAATCAAACCAGGCGTCGATGACTTCCGGGGTCCTTTTCATCTTGCCGCCGCATTCAGGGCACTTTAAAAATATCTCGTCGACAAACGGCCTGTGCAAATCGAGATTTTCAGGAGTCTCCAGCGCCATTTCTCTAAGCTCTGCAATTGAACCGACACAATGCCGGTTATTACAGCCTTCGCAGATCCACACCGGCAGGGGAGTTCCCCAGTAACGTTCCCGCGATAACGCCCAGTCGACATTATTCTCCAGCCATTCGCAAAATCTGCCCGAGCCGACCTCCTCCGGATACCATTTAATTTCGTTATTGGCTTTTATCATCTCGTCTTTGAACTCGGTGGTTTTAATGAACCATGACGAGCGGGCGTAATACAGAAGCGGCGAATGACATCTCCAGCAGAACGGATAGTTATGAGTATACCCGGCGGAAAGGTATAGAAGCCCCCTGCTTTTCAAATCATTCACTATCTCCGGATCGGCGTCCTTGACGAATCTACCGGCCCATTTCGTGACCTCCGGAACAAGGTTACCTCTTATATCGACTCCCTGGACAACCGAGATTCCCTCTTTCAAACTGACGTCATAGTCGTCGGCGCCGAATGCCGGGGCTATATGTACTATACCGGTTCCCTCCTCCATGGAGACAAAATCGGCATTCAGGGCGTAATGTCCTTTTTCAGCCGGAAGAAAATCGAAAAGAGGCTCGTATTTTACACCATAATAATCCGACCCGGTCTTGCTCTCGATTACTTCGTATTCGCCATCGATAACCGACAGTCTTTTTTCGGCCAGTATCAGTTTTCTGCCGTTATGTTCAATTGTCACATAACTTTCATCAGGATTTAAGGCCAGGGCGACATTGGAGATCAACGTCCAGGGCGTGGTGGTCCACACCAGGAAATACGTATCGTCGCTTTCGGCCAGTTTCATGGTGACGAAAATCGACGGGTCGGTAACCTCTTCATAGCCCTGCGCCACCTCATGTGAAGACAATGCGGTCTGACACCTGGGGCACCAGGGAAGAATTTTATATCCCTTATATAAAAGCTCCTTGTTCCAGAACTGTCTTAAATTCCACCATACGGTTTCGATATATTCATTCTCGCAGGTGATATAAGGATTGGAAAGATCGATCCAGTATCCGAGCTTGCGGGTAAATGTATCCCATTCGGATTTATACCTGAACACCGATTTTTTACATCTCTCGTTAAATTTCGCAATACCGAATTTCTCGATCTCGTCCTTGGTTTTTATACCGAGCTCGCCCTCGACCTCCAGCTCCACAGGTAATCCATGGGTATCCCAGCCGGCCTTGCGCTCAACCAGATACCCCTTCATCGTTTTATAACGGCAAACAGCATCCTTTACGGTTCGGGACAGCGCATGTCCGGTATGAGGAAGTCCGTTAGCGGTGGGAGGTCCTTCATAGAATATAAAACGCGGCGATGATTTTCTTATCTCGATCGATTTTTCGAATATAGAATTTTCTTCCCAGAATTTGGAGATTTCCGTTTCTCTTTCCGCAAAATTAAAATCGCCTTTAACCTGTGGGTATCTTTCACTCATGATGTTAAATCTTCATCCTCTCAATAGTCTTTTTCACAAGTTGAGTTAATTTCGGTTCCGCTTCCGCGGCCGCGGCCAATACACTCTCGATGGTGCACGGCGTATGCGCGTCAGGGAGCCCCATATCGGTTACAATCGAGAATCCCAGAACCCTCGTTCCCTGGTGACGGGCAACTATGACCTCCGGAACGGTAGACATCCCCACCAGATCTCCGCCCAGGATTCTCACCATCCTGTATTCGGCGGCGGTTTCCAGATTGGGTCCGGTCACGCTGACATATACACCTTTCTGGAGCGGGATTTTCTCATCGATGGCAGTCTGTTCCGCGAGATCGCGCAGTTCCCTGTCATAACAGTTATACATATCGGGAAACCTGGGGCCGAGATTTTTGTCGTTCGCGCCGATTAACGGATTCTCACCCTGGAAGTTAATATGATCGGTTATCATGACCAGGTCACCGGTCTTGAATTGCGGATTGACTCCCCCGGAGGCGTTTGAAACAATCAGGATTTTTATTCCTATCTCCTTGAGTACCCGTACCGGGAAGGTGACCTGTTTCAAATCGTACCCCTCGTAGTAATGAAACCTGCCCTGCATGGCCACTACGTCTTTTCCGCCAAGGCTTCCGAACAGAAGTTTCCCGGAATGAGATTCCACGGTACTGACAGGGAAATTAGGAATCTTATCGTAGGAAATTTCATGACGTATGTCAATTTCCTCGGCCAATACTCCCAGCCCGGTTCCGAGAATTAACCCTATGGGCGGTTTACGGTCCGCCTGGCTCCTTATGTATTTAACCGATTCCGCGATAGCGGATTTGAGATCCATATTTTAATCCCGGTCTTTCAATCGATTCAATCCCTCTCCGCCCTCTTCGCTTTTCTTGTTATGAGAATCATACTGGCGTTCGAAATCATCCACCACCTGCTCGAGATCCTCTTCGCTGAGATCGGATTTCATCTTAATTCTGAGATAACTCCTTTTTTCCTCATTTCGTTTCTCAACCATCTCCAGCAAAGATCGCTGCGTATCGAGAAGAGATTTGAAATTTATTACGAAGATCTCTTTCTGATTCTTTAAATCCTCGATCTCGCTTTGAATTTTAAGCAGCTTCTCACGGGCGTCGGCGATAATTTTATCTGCGCCGATGTTCGCCTCATCAATAATATTCTTTGCTTTCAGTTCGGCCGATGATTTTGTCTCTTCGGCGGACTTCTGAGTGGTTAAAAGCGTATCCTGGAGAACATCCTCGATCCTGGTATAATTCGAAAGCTTCTCTTCCAGGGATTTAACCTTTTCTTCCAACTCCAGGTTCTTTTTAAGAAGATCCTCCATCTCGTCGGCGACCATATCGAGGAAAGAATGGACTTCGTCGGGCCTGTAACCGCTAAACTTTTTGCCAAATTCCTGCTTTTTGATATCGAGAGGAGATATTTTCATCGCTCCCCCTCCTTTAAAATTTATTTCTCGGTCCGAAAATCGCGGTTCCGATACGCAAAACATTCGCCCCGTATTCGAGGGCGACCTCGAAATCGCCGGACATCCCCATGGACAGCCATTTGAACCGGCCGCCTATTCTATCTTTCAATTTATCAAAAACCTCTTTTGTTAAAGAAAAGCTCCTTCTTATTAAAGTCTCGTTTTCCGTAAACGGCCCTACTGTCATCAAACCGGTCAATTTCAAACCGGGCAATTTATTAATTTTATCGGCGTTATCAAGAATCTCTGAGGGGTGAAACCCGCTTTTTTGAGATTCGCCGGTTGAATTCAACTGAAGATAAATTTCTATCTCTTTATCCAGCTCCAGAATCCTTTTGGAAATTATCTCCGCCAGTTCCAGGCCATCGACAGTTTGAATAACGTCGAAATATTCTGTCGCTTTCCTGGCTTTGTTTCGCTGCAGATGTCCGACGAAATGCCATATTGGCCGTGGCGAGACCGTTTTTATCTTTTCGATTCCCTCCGGTACCCTGTTCTCGCCGCATTCTTTTAATCCCGCCAGTACCGCTTCCCGGACAAATTGCGCGGGGATTGTTTTGCTTACGCCCACTATTTTAATCTGTTGGGAATTCCTTCCAACGGAAACGCATTTTTTCTCAATTCTGGCCAGAAGTTTTTCCAGATTTCCGGCAATCGCGATCTTTTCCATTAGCCCGTAATTATATACAAATCAGTGACTTCAAGCAATCATTTTATATGAATGGCAAATTCTTTATTTGGAATGGCCGAGAAGGTCGGTTAGAATTGTTTCGATCTCGTTAACTTTGAACGGCTTGTGCAGAAAACCGTCGGCTTTCTGCGAAAGCATGAGATCCTGGCCTTCCTCAACCGTGTAACCGGTAACGACCACGACCGGAATTTTGGGGTGCTCGTTTTTTATGGCCCGTAGAAGATCATAACCGTCCATGCGGGGCATCCTCAAATCGGTAAAGACCAGATCATATTTATCTTTTCGGAGTCTCTCCAGCGCATCGGTCCCGTCTTCGGCGTGGTATCCTTCATATTCGAATATTTCCAGAATATCGGAAAGCAGGATTGACATATTGGGATTGTCGTCGACGATAAGGATTTTGCGGGTACTCATATCGAACCTCCGATGAGGTTATCGGCAGTATTAACGGTTATGTTTAATATTATAATCGACAATAGATTCTATTTTATATGGTCGCTGCTCCATTTATGTCTGTAGAATTTCGCCAGCATCAGAATCGCCCTGACCGCCCAGTCGACCGGCATGGCCAGCCATATGAAAAATATACCGTAACCCAGATAATTTCCAAAAATATAGGCTATCGGGACTCTAACCAACCAGGTCCCGACGATAGTGACATACAGCACCCAGCGGGTCTGCCCCGCGCCGCGGAGAGATCCCGCGAGTATCATGGTGGCCGCGAGGGGAATTTGTAAGACCGCCGCGAATTTACAGAATAATATTCCATACTCGATAACTTCAGGATCATTGGAAAAGATTTTCATCCAGATTTCGGGAAAAACCCAGTATGTTATTCCCAAAAATCCCATGATGGTGAGGCCAATTATCAACGCCTGGTTGCTGAATTTTTTGGCCATATGCGGCAGCCGCGCCCCCAGATTCTGCCCGACCAGGGTCGTCGCCGCTTGGGCAAACCCGATTCCCGGCAAGAACGCCACGGCTTCTATCATCAAACCGACCGTATGGGCGGCGTAAGCGCTCAATGA
>CBFCYP010000055.1:0-18464 GCA_965602185.1 uncultured bacterium | reverse complement strand
GGTTCCTTATAAACGGCGCCGCTTACATAAACACGTGATGAGGCGCCGGTGGTTTTAAGCTTTTCCGCAGTGTTATCGGGCGCTATCAATGAAAACTCGCCCGCAGCGCTTTTAACATTCCACCTGAAAGGCTGGCCGACAACTCCCGCAAAACCTAAGTCGGCGTTTCTCGATCCCAGGTATTCAACCGATCTCACCAAAAATGGAAGGAAAAACGGATGAGCCGGGAGTTCGCCGGATTGTAAATCGAGTCCGCCGGCGTAAACCAACACAGGATTATTCGACGATTCCGCCAGCAGATTGGCGCCGGACGAACTCGAACCGATTATATTTCCTCCCGTTAGGTTTCGATACAAGTACAATTTTATTTTGGGGATATCGGTATCCGTCATAGCGGCGCTATTATCGGAGTAGATAGAGAAAACAGGATGGTCAAGATCGAATTTGTCCCAATAAATGTACTGACCTTTTTCTCCTGCAAGATCTCCCACGTCAATCCCCGCCAGTTTTTTCAAAAACCCGCCCCAGAATCGCGGTTCCGACAGCCCGCCCAACGCCACCATCAATCCGCCGCCCTCCTGCACGAATTTCTCTATCGCTTTTTCCCGGGCGGGATCCAGCAATCTTATATCATGCAGCAGGATAACAGCGTAATTCGAGAGGTTCTCTTTTAAAAGATCCGCCACCGCGATCCCCCTGAACTTGATCTGCCCGGCCTCCTGCCGGTCCAGGGCCAGCCTCAGAAATCTCAAATCCTCCGCCGCCTGCGAGACCGCCAGCAGGTTTATCCTTTCGGGAATTTGAAGACTGAAATACCTTTTGTTATCAAGCCCGTAATTATCATATCCGATTTCCACATAGCCCGCGTGATAACCGGGGGTGTCAAGTTTAAACGTAAAATCAACGGTCTGAGTACGGCCCGAAGGAAGCGATACCGTTGTCTGCGCCCGGCGCTCCCCGTCAACCGTCACGCCTGCCAGAACATTTTCGACAGTTCCCTTTCTGGAATTCTCGAGTTCAGCCGTGAGCATTATATTTTCACCCGGCGATAAAAGCTGCGGCGGCGTCTTAACCTCGACAATGGCTATATTATCATCCCGGATGGGAGAAAATGTTATATTATATAAATGAATCCCTTCCCATGAATCCTTATCCAGGGTTTCCGGCGGAAGATTTTTCCAGTTGATCCTCTGGCCGTCGGAGATCAAATATATCTCGCGGTTTAAATCGGGGCTCTTATCAAGTATTTCCAGCGCCGCCTTTAGGGCCTCTCCGATATTTCCCGCTTGATACGAGATTTCGATCTTGCTCAATTTCTCTTTCAACAAACGACCGGGGTTGACCTGCTCGATAGAGTTCGATTCCGGCCCTTCCGGGAATGAAATCACCGAAACCAGGTCCGCCGGTTCCAGCGCCTCGATCAGCCTGCCCGCGAAACGTGTCGCCTCCTCGAAAAGCGTCCCGGTTTCGCCCTCGGCCTCCATTGACGCCGTTCTGTCAAGCAAAATCACCACCGATGACGACGCCTTCGACGATCCCAGGAATCCTTTCAACGTCGGCCGCGCGAACGCCATCACGATAAGACCGATTATGATCATCCTTAGAAGAAGCAGGAGCAGTTCCTTTATCTTCAGCCATTTCATACGGTTTTTCTGCATCTGCTCCAGAAATTTCAAAGACGAAAATTCTATGGTCTTGATGCGTCTTTTGGATAGAAAATGGATTATCAGCGGAATGGAGACAGCCGCCAGGGCAAAAAGAAACGCGGAATTTAAAAAGGTCATATTAGCAGATCCCTGTTATCACTTTCTTCGATAAGGCGAATTTAAATATCGTTCCGCCAACGTATTCTGATATTCGCCGCCGTCAAGTTCAATAACCTGCCGGTAGTAATCCTTCGCTCGTTCCCGGTCGCCCAGCAAATCTTCCGTTCTTCCCATCTCGAGAAGTATAAATGATTGATTGAAGAGACTGGTTTCGAGAAAATACGCCGTTTTAAATTGATTTATTGATTTTTCATAATCGTCCAGCAGCGCGTACGCTTTGCCCTTTATTATATAGGGCCGGGGATCGTCAGGAGCCTTGTTAGACCTGTTAACGGCTCTTCGGATTGCCGTATTCAGCATCGAATCGGCGTTTTCGCCACATGAAACTTTCATTCTGGCGGTTTCAATCGAATAATCCAGAAGACGTTCGGCGTTTTCATCCATATTCTTCAGCAGAGTAAATGCCGAGTCGATTTCCCCCCTGTCGGTCAAGATCGATACTATTCTCAAACGGCCCGTGGTAAATCCGTTTTCATAGGAACTATCGTAAAAAGCGATCGCCTCATCGACTTTCCCCTCTGCCAGTTTCACCTCGCCTTTCATAAAAAGAATTTCGGGCGGTTGGTCGCCGAGCTCGAAAAGAAGATCATAGACGCTGTCGGCGGCCGCGTATTTTCCAAGCCAGAACCGGCAGGTCGCGAGTTTCTTTAAATTTGCCGTCCGATCACCATCATCATGAATCGACAGCTCTTTATAATATTTTTCAGCCCCGGCCATATAGCCCCGTTCGAAGTAAAGTAAGGCATAATAATCTAGTTCTCCCTCCGTCGGTCGGTAATCTCGGGCATAATTAAGAAAACGATCGAGCATCTCATCAAAAGGATATTTATAAACGTCCTCGAATTTATTCGCAAAATCGATCACCGTCGATCGAGTATAAAGGTTTTTGAATTCGATGAAACTCTCGTTCTGCAATAGCCAGAATACTAACGCCCCCGCGATGGCCGATTCCATGTCGTTTCTTATACGTTCCTCGCCCTTAAGCAAAGTCAGAATATCGTCTTTATCAAGATCTTTTATATAATCTCTTATTTCCAACATATTATCATCGTAATATTTGGCCAGACCTGTCACCATCCAGCGCGGGCCGTAGCCCCATAACCGGTATACCAGAAGCTCGCAGGCCGGCGCCGGGGTCGCGGCTTTAATATTATGGCCGTAAACCAGATCGATGCGGCGTGATTTGGGTTGTATGGAATAAAAATATTCACTGTCCATATACACTTCGTCGGTCGGTTCCGGATGGATGTACATATCTATCCTCTCGAACTCGGACAGGCGATAGCTTTTCCTGTATTTGTTATATGTAAATTCCAGATAACTCATTACCGTATTCCACTTGAAGTCAATCAAAGAACCCTTGACCCAGCGGGTGCGATAATGAATAGTCTCCGAGACGCCCCAGAGGGACGAATCCTTCAGCGAATATTGTGTGAGAGCTATTGTTGATGTATCATCGATGAGAGTTATAATAAAGTTGATGTTCGAACCTTCTTTGACCGGCAGCGATGGTATCAGCATTTTTTCCCGGGGCTTAAGACTGAAATCGTATTCTGTTATATTATATTCGGGAGCCAGGCCATACAGGTTCGCCTTGAAATCGTATCGCCCCGGCATATTCTCTTTGAAATTCAGCCGGACAGTATATGGTCCCGTAAAGATTTCGCGTTCATCTCCTTCGGGCATGAGAAACTTCGCCCGGAAAATCCGCGATTTCACATCGTTGCCGATCAGATCGGCGCTAAGATCGACTCGTAAGATCTTGCCCGGAGCCGTACCTAATAACAAAGGACAAATAATTAGCGATAAAAACGTTTTCTTCATTTTTCGGCCAGCTTTCTCAATTTTTCCAGGTTAATCCTGTCCATCTCGCCGCCATCGCCTTTAGGGGTCTCCAGAAGTTTGGGTATTTTCTCGAATCTTTTATCTCTCATGAAAAATCCAAAAGCCTCCTCGCCGATATTCCCCTCCCCGATATGGCTGTGGCGATCGACCCTGGAGCCCAGTTCCTTTTTTGAATCGTTGACGTGAATCGCGGCCAGCCTCTTCAAACCGATTATACGGTCAAACTCCGAGATTGTTTTATCATACGCTTTTTTAGTGGTTATGTCATATCCCGCGGCGAAGATATGGCAGGTATCAAGGCATACCGCCAGCCGGTCCGGCTCGGAGGTCTGTTCGATCATGGAGGCTATCTGCTCAAACCTGTATCCGAGATTGGTGCCCTGCCCGGCGGTGGTCTCCAGCGCGACTTTCACCTTAAATCCTTCAGTTCGCTCATGCAGCCAGTCCAGGGATTGGGCAATACGCTCGATTCCCCACTCCTCTCCCTTTCCCAAGTGACTCCCCGGATGAGTGACCAGGCAGGGGATTTTCAACGTTTCGCAACGCTGCATCTCCACCAGGAAAGCCTCCCTCGATTTCTTGATTAGCGCGTCGTCAGGAGATCCCAGGTTTATCAGGTAGGAATCGTGCGCGATTACCGGATTAATACCGGTTCTTTTCTGCTCGGAATGGTATTTCCTCACCTCCTCGTCGCTTAACTCTTTGGCTCTCCACTGGTTGGACGATTTAGTGAAGATCTGTATGGTGGTGCATCCGAATTCCTCGCCTTGCGCGAAGGCGTTGAATACTCCGCCCGCAATAGACATGTGCGCGCCTAAAAGCATGAAATGTCTCCCTTTCAAATACCACGCCCATTTTCGATTGAGCGAATTTCCAAGATATTTAATTATTTGATTTTATCAAGAGAAATTAATAACCACTAAATATTGTTTTTTGAAAATACAGTTAATTATTTTGCTTGGGGGGAATAATGGCATTACGATATACAATAATCTTATTTTCGCTCCTATTTCTTCTGGCGTACAGCCTGTATATCCAACCCTGGATATTTGACGACGCGTTTATTTGTTTCCGTTACGCCGAAAATTTAAATAACGGGAACGGCCTCGTCTATAATATCGGTGAAAGGGTTGAAGGATACACTTCCTTTTTATGGGTTATGTTAATGGCCATAGGTGAGTTCGCGGGCTTCGATATCGTATTATTCTCTATAATCATAGGGATTATTTTTGCCTTTGGCTGTATTATTTTGACGGCATATTCCTATAAATTCATTAACGGTATTACGCCCGCGGTATCATCCATAGCGGCGCTTTTTCTCGGTACTACAGGAATTTTCCTTCCCTGGGGAGTAAGCGGCGTCGAAACACTAATGTTCGCGTTCTTAGTTTTGCTGTTGGTTCTATACTACATGTCAATAAGGGGCAACGGATCCCGCAGGGATTTTTCTTTATTGGGGGCGATTGCCGGAATTGCCACGCTGACAAGACCGGAAGGCTCCCTGATATTTTTCGTATTGCTATTCGATCAGATTTTTCGCCCGCCGAGTAGAAAGAGATCCGTTTACCTGTTTTCATTTTTCTTTTTTTTGGCGTTGATAGTCCCCCATTTCATCTGGAGGTTCGTCTATTACGGGTATCCGTTGCCAAATTCGTTCTATGCCAAAGTCGGCTTTGAATTTTCGCAGTTTATCAGGGGATGCAGGTATATGGTAAAATTCGGAATACCCGCTCTGCTTATTATACTCCCGCTTATCGATCCATCCAATATATACGATTTTTTAAAACGGCAACGTATTATTTTTCCGATGTTTATCGTAGTAATTATTTATACGGTTTATATTATTTTCATAGGCGGCGATTATATGCCCGGTCTAAGATTCTTCGCTCCCGTAATGGCAATTATCTGCATCCTGTCGGCTTCCGCAATTATGAGTTGTTACAGCGGTAAAATAATACCATTCCTGGTCTCCGCTACAGTTATTTATAACATTTACATGTTAGGTTTCTATTATATAACGCCTCAGATCTTCGCGGAGGGCGTGGCCGAAACCGGAAGAGAAGTCGGCGTATGGCTCAACGAGAATGCAGATCCGAACGCGGTAATCGCGACCAATACCGCCGGCAGCATACCCTATTTTTCAAAATTAAAAACAATAGACATGCTGGGATTGAATGATGCCCATATAGCTCACAGGAAAATAAGCGATACGGGATGCCGATATGCCGGTCATGAGAAAGCCGACGGTAGATATGTGCTGGATAGAAAACCCGACTATATACAGTTTTGGTCGAGTTTGGGCTGGGAAACACCGGTCTTTAGAAGCGATGAGGAGATCTATGCATCTCCGGAATTTCATGAACAGTATGAACTTAGAAAAATAACTCTTCCTTCGGGGAAAATACTGATGTTGTTTGAAAGGCGGAAAGACACCGATCAAGATTTTTAAGACGGTGTCGGAGGAGCCCGTTTTAAAAGCATTTTATAGCTTTATTTAAAATGGCGGAACCGTCAACATTCAAATCTTGACATTCGGGTAAATTTCGGTATTTTGTTGGTTTTAATGAGGATTTGGGGCGTCGACAAGCGGTAAGTCACCAGCCTTTGGAGCTGGCATTCCCAGGTTCGAATCCTGGCGCCCCAGATTGATGATTTTGGGGCATTTTACGGGGACTTTTAATAATAAAAAGTTACGGGGTGAGGAAATGGTAAATGATTTAAAGATTTTCGCGGGAACGTCCAACTTGCCGCTGGCGGAAAAAATCGCCAGCCACCTGGGCAATAGGGTCTCGAACTGTACCCTCAGGCGGTTTTCCGACGGCGAGATATTTTTCCAGATCGACGAAAACATCAGGGGCATGGATACCTTTATCATTCAATCAACCAATCCCCCCGCAGAAAACATTATCGAACTGTTTATAATGATAGACGCCTGCCGGAGAGCATCCGCCCGAAGAATAACCGCCGTCATACCCTATTATGGTTACGCCCGCCAGGACCGCAAGGACCAACCCCGCGTAGCCATAACCTCGAAATTAATCGCCAACCTTATAACCAACGCCGGCGTGGACAGAGTGGTCTTGATGGATCTGCACGCCTCCCAGATCCAGGGGTTTTTCGATTGCCCCTCGGATCACCTTTATTCATCAAAAGTTTTTAACGAACACCTGAAATCAATGGATCTGGAAGGCGGAGTGGCCGTTTCGCCGGACGTGGGCTCGGTGAAACTGGTACGGGCCTTCGCCAAGGCAATGGATATGAGCTTAGGTATCGTCGATAAAAGGCGTCCCGACCTGAATCAGGCGGAGGTTATGCATATTATCGGAGACGTCGATGGCAAAGACGTAGTTATCCGCGACGATATGGTCGATACCGCGGGAACATTGACTGAAGCCGCTTACGCCTTGAAAGAAAAGGGCGCGAAAAGGATAATCGCGGTTTGTACGCACGGGGTACTATCCGGTCAGGCAATAAAAAAGATAAACGAATCGCCCATCGAGAAATTATTTTTTTCCGATACCATCCGTCACGATGTCAAAGAGTTATCATCAAAATTCGAGATAATGAGCGTATCGGAGGTTTTCAGCGAGGCTATTTTAAGAATTCACGAGGAGAGATCGCTTTCAAGCCTGTTTAAATAAAGAGTGCCGGCATCTCCTGTATCTGGAAACCTGCCGGACAATTATCAAGTTAGGATTTAACGTGATTTTAAGGAGTAAAATATGAAGGAAGTAACACTGCAAGTCCATGCGCGGACAGATACCGGCAAAGGCGTGGCCAGAAAGCTGCGCGCCAACGGCAAACTGCCCGCGGTTATATACGGTCACCACGAGGAGCCGATACCCGTGGAACTGGAACAATATCGGTTGTCGGCAACGATGAGACAGGCCAGTGGCGAAAAACTGCTTATTAATCTGAATGTCGACGGCAAGGATTCTGAAAAAAAAGCGTTGATAAAAGATATCCAGAGAGACCCGGTAAACGGAAAGATCCTGCACATCGATTTCCAGCATATCTCGATGGACAAGAAAATCAAAATAGAAGTGCCGGTCAAAATCGAGGGTATTGCTGAAGGAGTTAAAACCTACGGCGGCATCATGTCGTGGAATATTAGGAAAATTATGGTTTCATGCCTGCCGTCCGATATTCCCGATAAAATTACTTTCGATGTGTCCGAGATGAAGATTCACGATTCCATTCATGTCAAAGAAATAACCGCCCAAAACTTCGAGATCCTCGATGATCCCGACGAAACCATCATTTCCGTCATCCCGCCCACCATCGTGAAAGAGGTAGAAGCTGCCGAAGAGGGCGAGGAAGGCGAGGAGGCTCCCGAAGCCGCGCCCGAACAGGAAGAAGCCGCCGAACCCGAGGTCATTTCCGAAAAGAAATCCGATGAGGGTAAGGAAGAGAAAGAAGAAAAAGAAAAGAAGAAAAAATAATTGCTGCATTATAGATTCCATTAAACTTTCTTGGTTATTGCGCTGCGGGAATCGCACTTCCCGCAGCCTTTTTATTTCGGTAATCATATTTTCCAAAACACGAATTTTTATCGGTCAAGAAGGGGTTCCTGCCGGCGCGGTGGATAATTGTATTGCAGGGGCGAGGTTACCTCGCCCCTACGGGACCCATGTTTACCTCAGCACATAAATAACCCAGGGCGCTATCTTGGTCTCCTTCACCCACTCTACCGGATCATCATCTTTACCCAGAGGTTTATATGTTTCAACCAACTCCAGGCCGACCTGTTTGTAGACCTCCCGGTAGGCCTCGTCGCTCCAGACGATATCCTCCACCGGCCGGCGGTCCTCCACGTCGGTCATGATTATCCTGACTTTATCACCGCTTTGGGCGATCAGGTTCTCCGGGAAATCTTTCGTGGTAAACGACGCCCATTCGTTTTTATATATATCCGGCGATGATACCACGCTGATAATCCTGCCGTCACTATTCAGAGGGTCGCGCAACTGTTTGAAAAGAGCGATCTTATTTTTGGCAATATTGTCGAATGTAAACACCGACAGCGCCAGGTCGTAGTCGTCGCCTTTGAATCGGTTCAGGCCGCTGTCCCCGATTAAATGATAAGTCCCTTTCGGGTCGAATTCTCGTGCTTTCCCGATCATATCGGCGGCGATATCGACACCCACGGCATCGAAACCGAGCTTTTTGAGAAACCTGGTGGAACGTCCGGTGCCGCATCCGAAATCAATCGCTTTTTTTCCTTTTACTTGCCCGGATATTATTTGCGGCAGATCGCGATAGGCGAGATAATAGGTGCCGGGGAACTCCAGCCGGGCGTATGATTCCGCCCTTCGATTATCATCATAAACGTTGCTGAATCTTTCTGTCATACCTCCCTCTCCCGCCAGGCGATTATGGTCGACGGAAGCGTATGCGCTAAGTATAAAAGGCCGCCGTAGATTATTATCAATGTGGAATCATGCCGCCCCGCCAGCATGGCGAGCGAGAAAATGACCAGCAGACTGACGATGGCGTAAATTATATAAGAATGTCTCAGCGATTGAAGCGTCAGCTGCAACTCTCTCTCGTCGAGATCCGCGGCCTTAGAATGCACCAGTTTCCATAATTTTGTATTGACATGCAGGATGGCAAAACTTACCAGAAGAATTATTAGTGCCAATAGTCCGCAAACAATGACAGCAATATTCCATCCCAGATACTTACCGGCTATAAACATACCCACGAAAAGGAGAAGACAGCTATAGTTTATCAGGACCGCCGTCCTCCTTTTAGATTTAGAATTCGTTAAACTCATAATATTCTCCCGATTTATTTTTAAGATCGAGTATTTCCCGGCTTAACGGTTTCATCGGCTTGACCGAGAAGATCATGTCGACGGGGAGGTCGAAATATCCGGCGATCCTGAACGCCAGATCCAGGCTGGGATTGTATTCCTCACGCTCCAGGTACCCCACGGTCTGGAAATTGACCCCTATTTTTTCGGCCAGCTCTTTGCGCGATACCCCCCGTTCTTCTCGCAGAACCGAGATCCGGTTGAAAATCTTCCTTGTTTCCATACGGTAATTATAGCACTATGTTGTAAAAATACAATATATATTTTTAAATTATTTATCAGCGTTTAGTGTAAAAAATACACTTAAACACTAAATCTATTGATTTATAAGGGATTAACGTCCAGTTGTTCTTTAAAGGGTATTCATTCCCCTTACTATGTTTCCTGGTAGCCTGATTTCGGAGACATGAATCGTGTGACATTCTGTTCGAATATGAACATCTGATTTTCGTAAGCGGACACTTTTTTGATGGGATTATTTTGTTATCCGGTTGTATTACAGCAACTTAAAATTCGGGCACGCTCTTTGCCTTTTATCAAAATGAGCGAATAACAGGGAGAAAAAAATGATCGCCAACTATCTAAAAATAGCTTTCAGGAATATCACCAAGAATGGGATTTATACCTTTATCAATGTCGCCGGAATGGTGGTGGGATTGACCGCCTGCGTGATCATCTGCCTGTGGGTCATCGATGAATTGAGTTACGACCGTTTCAATGAGAATTACGGCAATTTATACAGGGTAACCGAACTATGGGCTCATTCCGGGGGAGATTTGAACAGCGCTTTGACCTCATCGTTGATGGGACCGGTCTTAAAGGATGAAATTCCCGAAATAATCGGGAGTTCGCGATATTTAGACCAAAAAGATCAGACGGTAATTTACGGCGATTTAAAATTTCCCCATAACACCGTGGGGTTCGCCGATCCCGAATTTCTCGAAATGTTCAGCTTCCCGTTATCGGAGGGCGACATAAATTCGGCGCTTTTAGATAAATATTTGATACTAATTTCGGAGAGTTTGCGGGAAAAATGCTTTGGGCGGGAAAATCCCATCGGCAAAACCATCAATATCGACAGGCAGGATTTTATCATAACCGGGATACTGAAAGATATCCCTGTTAATTCGCATCTTAAAATCGACTGCCTGACCTCCTTCGATTCCATGAATGAGAGGATCAGAAGATTGACCGGCAACTGGAACGTTTCCGCATTTTATAATTATGTTCAGCTTCGCGGCGACGCAAAAGTCAATGAGGTGGAGAATAAGATAACTCAGGTTGTGGCGGCGCATATGCAATCGGAGGAGACTTCGGAAGTGCGGCAAAAACTGCAGCATATCGGTAAAATTCACCTGTTTCACGATACCGAGGATTACCTGGAGGGGCACGGCGATATAAAGTATATATACCTTTTCTCCATACTGGCTTTTCTGACCCTGTTTGTAGCATGTATCAATTTTATGAACATCTCCACCGCCGGGGCGCTAAGCAGATCCCGGGAGGTGGGAATCCGCAAGGTGGTGGGTGCCCGCAGATCGGAGTTGATTACGCAATTCCTGAGCGAATCGATCGCACTGGCTTTTATCTCGCTATTTATCGCCCTGGTAGTAATCGAGCTGTTATTGCCGGTTATCAACGGCTGGACCGGCAAGAGCCTGCGGCTGTTTCCGCCGTCGAACATCCTGATCTACCCCGCCCTGATTTATATTACCCTGATGGCCGGGATTTTCTCGGGAAGCTATCCGGCGCTGGTTCTGTCGTCATTCTCGCCGGCAGAGGTTATGAAAGGTAAATTTCATACCGGGAAGGGGGGACGGATATTCAGAAGAATTTTGGTGATTTCGCAATTGATCCTGTCGGTTTCCATGATAATCTGCGTTACGGTCATTTATAATCAACTCAATTTCATAAAAAACAAGGACCTGGGCTTCAATAAGGAACAGGTGATATATTTTCTCATGCGGGGCGATTTCTCCCGGAATTATCATGTCATTAAAAGCGAGCTGCTCAATAATCCCGCCATTATTGACATTACCGCGGGAACCGCCCCGGCGCGGCAGAGTTACGGTTTTAGAGGGGTACTCTCACTGGATTGGGAGGGCAAACTCGAAGAGGATGTAAGAGACTGGACGAGCGTAGCGGTCGACAGAAATTATATCCGGGTCTACGGGATGGAGATAGTCGACGGTAACGATTTCCCGCTGGATCCGGCCATCGACGTCTCCCGGGATTTTATCATCAATGAAACAGCGGCCAGGGCCATGGGTTTCGATTCTCCCGTCGGGGAAAATATCAGTTTCACCACCCACGACAGCGAACTGGAAAAACTGCCGTTCGAGGGGCGGGTGATCGGCGTGGTGAAAGATTTTCATTACAGCTCCCTGCATAACGGTATCAACCCGGTTATTATGTATCAATACGACCCGGGGCTCCGCCATATGAGCGTCCGGGTCGCCAGGGGGAAAACCGGCGAGGTCATTGCCCTTCTGAAAAGTTGCTGGGAAAAGTATGCGTCGGACGTCTATTTCGACTATCATTTTCTGGATGAGTCGATCGACCATTTTTACCACTCCGAGATGAGCCTCGGCAAGATCATCTATTCCTTTACCGGCCTGGCCAATATCATCACCTGCCTGGGGCTGTTCGGGATGATAGCCTATTCCGCGGAAAACCGTTATAAGGAGATCGGAATCCGCAAACTACTGGGAGCGTCGATTTCCAGTATTATGAAAATGATGACCACGGAATTTGTCTTGCTGGTATTGATCGCCAATATAGTCGCAGCTCCCGCGGCATATTATATCATGAGCAGGTGGCTTTCGAATTTCACCTACCGTATCGGGATCGGCCCGGGCACCTTCCTCTTCGCCGGGCTGGCGGTACTGGTTATAACATTTATCACGGTAAGTTTTCAGTCGGTGAAGGCCTCTCTGTCAAATCCGGTGGATGCGATAAGAGTGGAGTGAAAGCCTGAACAACCCCAAACGAGTTTGGGGTTGCCACCCTACAAGTATTAGCAATGTCATTCCTGCGGAAGCAGGAATCTATGAGGGCAGGCAATAATGGATGCCGGATCGGTTCGATTGAGCTCACCGAAATCAAGTCCGGCATGACAATATATCCCCGACTGGAAAGTCGGGGCTATTAATTTGGTTGTTTAATTAATAATCCCTTAATAGGCGCGGCTTTCAAGCCGCGCGGTCTATTTATGGTTGGGCGGTATGCTTTCCCGAAGGGTAAGCATGCCACCCGGCCGACCTATATTTTTTTCAATCCCAAACCCCGCCGATGGCGGGGGGATTGCCACCCGACGCGCTCCGTAATACCTTTCAAATTGCCTTCCTAAAACCTAATTCAATTTAAATTTAGACGCTTATTCTTCTCTAATAAAATCCGGATCTATCCCCCGCAATTTTGCCACTTCCCGTCTATCGACAAGTAGTTCGCTATCTATGCTCGTTACGCTCTTATCTTGAAATGTAAATGTATATTTAGCTATCTTATAGTCACTCCAAATATATGCAAATAATTCTACTATATGTTTGTCATCTACATTTCGAAGAACCGGCGGCTTTATTTCCTCGCAATATTCCCTAATAAATTCGTTATAACTATCCAATGTTACGCTGGTATCCGACGTAAAAAGCCATGGGTTCATTTTATCATCCGCGTTTAGGATACTCGCTCCGCAACTCAAAAAATATACCGTTTTATCAATATTACCTAATACGATATATAATTGAGAGAGGTAAATATAATCATTTATCGCCGAATTCTTTATTAAAAGGTTGAAATCATCTTTTGAGAAAGTATTTAGTAATATTCTATTTTTATGCGCTAAATCGACAAGGATATATTGATAACTATGATGGAAAACAGAAGGCTCATATCTATGGACATATATAGAATCCATATTGAATAATTTCGCCGCAGCACCTAGAAAATATCGAGCGTTAGCCAGATAATCATTTCCAGAGTTTTTATAATATGTTATTAGAAACTCCTCGTCTTTTACTAATATTTCATTGCTTACGTTATATTCATATAAAGTATACAAAAAGCTATTGCAGGATTTTTCAGGGAAAAACAAATTTAAGCCAATATGACATTTGTCAACTGCGCTTAAGCATATTTGAAAAACAGCAAAAGTAATCGATATTGAGATAATTATTCCTCTAATCATCATGGCCTCTCATCAAGTTTTATCATCCATTCCTTTACACCTTCTTTTTGAAAAATATCTTCATTTGTCAATTAATGGGGAGCAGTATGATACCGCTCCCAATGAACTTATACAATTAATAAATCCAAATATTCCAGATTGAATTGCTAAGTGATGTTAAGAAAGTAGGCGGTCGGTTTATCCGGCCGCAACCGGAAGTTGGGGGATAAACCCCCAACCTACATTACCCCTTCAAAGCCTTCGCCACTTCCTTTTTTACCTTCGCCGGCGATACTTTGTTTAATGAAATCTTCTCGCATTGGTTGAATTTGGAGAAGTGGAGGAGTTTCCTGGCGAACTGGGGCAGAAAACGGTCGAAATCAGTGAAGCCCTTTTCAAAAGCGAGGTTTTGTATTAACAGCGTCTTGTTCTTCCGGTCGGCCTTGGGATCGAGTTTCCCGGCGAACTGTTCGCCCCATAATATCGGCACCGCGAAATAGCCGAATTTCCTCTTTTTCGGGGTGACATAGCATTCCAGGGCGTAATCGAAACCGAATAGCTCGCTTATCCTATCGCGCTGGATGATGAAATTGTCGAATGGTGATAGCAGGTGAACCCGGGGCGCGGCTTTCTTCAGTTTCAGGCCTGATTCAAATTGCTTTTTTAAAGCGTAATATTGAGATTTCGGTTCGGGATCGATTGTTACAACTACTATCTCCCCGGATTCGATGAGTTCATTTATCGCTTTTTTAAGCGGCTCTTTTTTCACCGCGTGGATATGATCGCGGATCTCGCTCTCTTTGGCTATACCGTAGGCGGACAGAGCCCGTTTGACGAAGAACCTGCCGAGCTCGCGATCGTCGGGCATGGACGTATCGATATTTTTTGGTAAGACTCTTTCGGTAAGATCGAAGACCCGTTCGAAGTTGCGCCGTTCGGAGATCATCAGATCGCCCTGCAGGTGCAACAGCTCCATGGCGGAGGTGTTGGGATCGCGGCCGCCGGACCAGGGCCCTTTCTTCCCGCCTGAAACAGGCTCGAAATCGGCCGGCCCCAGGGGACCCTCATCGCGGATGCGTTTCAGGACCTTTTTCAGATAAGGGCCGTATTTGGCCAGACGCTGTTTCTCCCATTTGAGATAGGGGTCGTCAAGCCTTTTCATTCGTGGCAGGTAATAGCGGTAATCGGTCATGGGAAGGTAGGAACGGGCGTGCCCCCAGTATTCGAATATCCGGCGGTCCTTGGAGAGAAGCTCGTCCAGCATATCGGGTTTGTAATTCGGTATCCTGGTCCAGAGGGTATGATTATGCGCCCGCTCGATGACGGTCAAAGTATCGATCTGGATATATCCCAATTTCTCGACAACCCGCGCGGCGCCCTCCTTGCCCCTGGGAAGTTTAGCTTTTCCATCCAGAAGCTGGGCGTTTATAGCTATTCGCCGAGCCTGCTGGATGGTTAAAGTCATTTTTTCCTGATTTCTTTTCATGGTCTATTAAACGGATAAATTATAGAATATATTCGGGAATTTTCAACGGCGATTCATAATTCTTGATTTTTTCGAAACGAAATCGTTATCATGATCGCGGAGAACCGTCGATATATTTTCGGATATCGGAGGAAGGTGAGCCATGACCAAAGTTGAGATAATCGATACCAACGGCGAAAATATCAACAACTACGGTTTCTGCGGTTATTCGAACCCAAAAAAAGAGGGGCATATCCGTAAATCGGAATGGCTGAAAAAGAGATACAAGGAAGGATTGAAACTCAAGTTACTGCATTCGCAATCTCACGGCTCGGTGGGGATGATCGAATATATTCCCGGGGAATACGCCTGGAGAGCAGTCAAAGCCGACGGCTATATGTTTATCCATTGCCTGATGATCAACAAAAGCGAATATAAGGGCAAAGGCTACGGTGCCAAGCTACTTCGGCATTGTATCGCCGATGCCAAAAAAGCTAAAATGCTCGGCGTGGCGGTCATGACCAGCACGGGAACCTGGATGGCGGATAAGAAACTTTTTCTGGCGCAGGGATTCGAGATGGTCGATTCGGCCCCTCCCCGTTTTGACCTGCTGGCATTGAAATTCAAGAAAAACGCTCCATGGCCCGAATTTATCCGAAAGCAAAGGAAAATAAGCGGTGAATATAAAGAGGATCTGACGATAATCTGGTCGGATCAATGCCCGTATATCCGGAAATCGGTGGCCGACGTTGCCGATGCGGCTAACAGCCTGGGGATTAAACCGAAATTGGCGGAGTTGAATGATTGTAAAAAAGCTCAGAAAATGCCGAATCCCTACGGGACCTACTGCATGATTTACAATGGAGAAATAATCGCCGATCACCCGGTGAGCAGGGCGAGATTCCTTAATATAATGAAGAAGATCTGAGATTTACCCGCAAAATAGATGTAAAACCTCATAACTTATTATATTTCAATACATTACTTTATACAAAACTCTTTTTTATCTATTGTTTTATGTAAATTGAGTAATTATTTATGTAAAACATAAAATATTTGTTGACTTATCTAAAACTTTTCGTTATTTTCTCCGTATGGCTATACAGATTAACCTTGATTTAATGCTGGTGAAGAGGAAGATGTCGTTGACGGAATTGTCGGAAAAAATCGGCATTTCAATCACCAACCTTTCGTTATTAAAGACCGGTAAGGTGAAGGGGATCAGGTTCAGCACCCTGGAGGCTATCTGCGGAGCGCTGGAATGCCAGCCGGGAGATATCCTGGAACATGTTCCTGAAAACCGTGGAATCGGAAATGTTGGGGCAGACTGAATATCAGGAGGTATAGATGGAAAGTAGTAAATATCAGGTGGCCGGGTGGCTGGCGATTTCCCAGGCCATAGTGTTGCCGCTGGCCTATATACTGAAATCGCTGCAGGTATACCTGGGGATTTCACCTTTCGGATACGACGGGCCGGCGTTCGGTCCCGGGGATCTGCTTATAATAACTTACACCTGTTTTTTCGTATACACCTTCAGCATGTTCAGGAAACTGCTAAACGAGCGTTATAATGTCCACAGCCTGGATTTATTAATTATAATAGCGATCTTACTCAGTATAATCTCATTAATATTTTCCTTATGTGTACAGAGCATTCCCCTGGTACTCGCCGGGATTACGGAGAGGTTTTTCAGGACGATTTATCTGGCGTATACGGCCGTACTCATTATCGCGGCCGGCGTAGTTCAGATTCTGATATCGGTCAAGTTATTGATGGCCAGGAAATCGTTAAACGACTATTTTAATGCGTTTGCGTATGTAACGCTGGCCACCGGAATACTCGAAGTTTCGGTGGTGTTGGCCCCCCTCGCTGTATTGGTTCTCCTCCCGGTCTGGTGCGTCATGCTGGGCATGATCTTCCTGCGGGAGAAAGAAGAGGCGCAGTTCATATGAAAAGCAGATATTAAGGTGATAATTCGCAACGGATTTTTTGCTTACGCGCTGATGAGTAAAGCGAGGCGATATGGTCGAGCCTGATCTAATTGGGTCGGGATTCGAAACCACCGGATTTCAATTACGAATATTTTAATAGAATGATTTTATGGTATAGGAGACTTATCCAAGGGAGGAAATCATGACGTTATCATCAAAGATCCTGCTGGTATCGTTGACCATTATGGCGACATTGATCTTAACAGCCTTTTCCGGTGACGATGACGAGACCGCGTGGAAATTCGAAGACATCAAGCTCATAAAAGTCAAAACATTGAGCGGCGATTGCGTTATTGAAAAAGGCGGCGATGGTGAGGTTAGTGTAAATGTGGTGAAGGGATATAACCCCAGAAAATCGTGTAAGACTACAGTCAGGGAGGATGACGAAACCCTGGAGATCACCGAGGAGATAACCGGAACGGGAAGGGGCGGGAGTACAATCTGGACATTATATGTGCCCGATGACATTGAGGTGGAGTTCGTCTCAACCTCAGGGGGAATGAGGCTTTCTAATGTAAAGGGGAAATTCGTGGGAAGCACGGCCTCTGGTGAATACGAATTAATCAACTGCGGGGGTGAGTTCGCCTTAAATACTGCCTCCGGCGATTACCATATCAGAAACTGCAAGGGGATGTTCAAGGTTAGTTCGGCGTCCGGAGATATAGACGCGTCAGGGCTGGAGATCGACGGTAACAGCACTTTGGCATCGGCCTCAGGTACGGTAAATGTAAAAATCGGCAAAACGCCGGAGTATGATCTCAGCGTCGGTTCCGCTTCGGGCAAAGCGGTACTGGACTATGACGGCAATCCGCTTTCAGGATATTTCGAATTTGAGGCCAAGGCCAGAGGCGGAAAGATCGATTCGCCAGTTGATTTCAACGGAGAGGAAACATTTTACAAGCATAACCAGCGATATGTGCGGAAATGGTTTGTGAAGGGCCCCGATAAGCCGGAAATCACAATAGGAACATCGACGGGCAGGGCCGTTTTAAGAGAATAATATTCAAAAAGGCAGGTCTTCCTGAAACCTGCCCTTTAATATTGGAATAAGCTATTAATTTTAATACAATCGGATTTATTTCAGCGAATATTCGCCCTTCCAATCGACGACATATTCCGTCTTCGACGTGAAATGCCCTTTGTAAGTTCCTTTACCGCTGATATTTTCGAACTGGCCGGCGCCCTTAATATATTCGAAAGTTCCCATAAATGCGATTTTAGGAGTGCCTTCCTCCGTCATAGTGACTTTAACTTCGCCCTGCCATTTGCTAATAATCATGTCCTTGTCTTTTTTGATCGTAGCATATCCCTGGTGGGGACCCGAACCCTTAGTCAAATCGCCATAGGAAAAATTAA
>CBFCYP010000054.1:0-18670 GCA_965602185.1 uncultured bacterium | reverse complement strand
TTATTATGGTCAATAACATGATCTACGGCATGACCGGCGGCCAGGTGGCGCCCACCACGCCTGTAGGCGTGAAAACCACGACCACGCCTCATAGAAATGTCGAGCCGCCTTTCAAGGTTGCCGACCTGGTGGCGGCCGCCGGGGCCAGCTATGTCGCCCGCTGGACAACATATAACGTTATACCTTTGAAGAAATCAATACAGGAGGCTATCAACAAAAAGGGCTTCAGCTTCATCGAGATTGTCTCCCAGTGCCCCGACAATTTCGGCCGCAGAATCGGCCTGCGTACCGCCATCGAGTTTTTGCAGATGTTCAAAGAGAAAACTATCCGGGTGGAAAAAACCGCCAAAATGACTAAAGAGGAACTGAAGGATAGAATAATTATCGGGAAACTGCAGGACGACGATCGGCCCGAGTACGTTTCCGAACTCCATAAAATCACCGAAGAGGAGGTGGCGAAAATAAAAGAGGAGGCGAAGGCGTGATCATCCGTTTTGCCGGATTCGGCGGGCAGGGCATCGTGCTCTCCAGTTATATCATGGGGCAGGCCGCTGTTTTCGACGGCAAGAAGGCATTGCAGAACCAGTCCTACGGTAGCGAATCCCGCGGCGGCGAAACCCGCGGCGATGTTATCATCTCCGACGATGAAATCTATGACCTGGAACCAACAAGGTACGATCTCCTTGTAGCGATGACCCAGCCCGGCTACGATAAGTTCATCTCCAGCCTGAAACCGGGCGGGACGTTGATAATTGATAAAGACCTGGTCATCGCCGACAGCAAGGACGAGCCGGAAAACATATCAAAGCACGCCCTCAGCGCCACCGATATCGCCTCCAAAAAATTCGAACGCAAGATTATCGCCAACATGATCATGCTGGGCTACCTGAATACCATATTACACCTGGTATCGGAATCGGCGTTATCGAAGGCGATTGAAAAGAACGTCCCCTCCGGCACCGAGGAGCTCAACCTCAAGGCCATGCAAGAGGGCATCGCCCTCGCCAAACAGGAACTGAAATAATATCGTAGGTAGCTTGCTGCCGACAAACCTTGTTACTGTCATTCCTGCGAAAGCAGGAATCCATGGAGGCAGCCTACAATGGATGCCGGATCAAGTCCGGCATGACAAATGGGGTTCGTAGGTCAGGTCTCCCCGAGACCTGACATTTTTGCGTCAAATCCCGGAGGGATTTGACCTACGGCATTAAAATATCCAATAGAAAAAATTCTTTAAATAAACATACACTAGAAATATACAGGTATAAAAGAATATCAGGATTAAAATAGCAGCTATATATCGTAATTTACATCTTTTTGCCAAATATTTACCCTTGAAAATAAGCGCAATCCCGATCACAGGGACTGCTGTTATTATTAAAGGTATAAGGAAATAAATTAACAAGCGTGGGTAATCATAAATCATATAAGGTATTAATAAAAATAAGATATAATGTCCGATTATATATATCGCTATAATTCCAAAAAACCGGTATAATTGTAGCCTGTCACTCTTATCCATTATAATTCCCCGTCATTCCCAACTCGATTGGGAATCCAGGATCTTGGCCACGCCCTGGATTCCCGCGTCCGCGGGAATGACAACGATTATTGTCGGATTTGATTCCTCCACAAACCCGACGCCCGAGCATACCAGGGATATTACTTCAACAAAGTTAGTTTTCTGGAATCTGTAAAATAATCGGTTTTAATTCTATAGAAATAAGTCCCGGATGGCAGCCTTTTAGCAGAAAAGAGTATTTGATGGCTTCCTGTTTCTAGATATTCATTCACCAGGGTATTAACCTTTCGGCCGAGAATATCGAATACTTCAATCGAGGTATGTGACCCTTGAGCAAGCTCCAATTCTATAGTAGTCGAAGAATTGAAAGGATTAGGATAGGCGATAGATTGAAATTTCGGTAGCTGTACAAATTCGTAGTTGATTATGGTATTGGGATATGGAACAATAGTTCCATAAATATCTGTTGAATAACCAGGATCTCCCAACATATCCCAGGTAATAGAATAATTATTCGGCCATAACTCCAGAATTTCCGGATAATCGCAGCCGCCTGTCGAACTGACTGTAAACGTATCGCTAACCGGTTGCAGTGTGAAATCAAGAAAACGTCCCATCAGTTTAAAAATAGCGCTACTTTCGTTCCTATGCTGCGTCCAGGTGAGCATGTAGGTATCGCCGTCACTATTCAAGGAGGCGTGACCGGAATTCTGTATTTCAGATCCCCCGTTGTTATTGGAATCGGGAGCTGTGAGTAATATGTCCGTAAAATCTATGGGATTCCCATTGGCGTCAAATCGCCTACCCCTTAAAGATGCTTCATAAACTCCAACTATCTCAGACCAGATTATCAAAACGCCTCCGCCGGGGATTTCGGTTATACTCGGCCAATATTGAATTCCGATCTGCTGAGTATTTACAATGAATAAATCGGATTGGTTACTCCCATTGAAATCCATATATTTCGCCAGGACGTTTTGATAATCGAAGTTATAAGTATGGAAAAAGGCAAAGATTATCTTAGTAGACGATAAAAAACCAGCGTCTTTCAGCGATATAGTATCGTCATCGCCAGTATATACCGGTATATCATCGGAAATCGAATTCAGACTGAAGTCGAGGGTCCTCATGTAATAGTGTCTTTGATTCGGATTTGAGACGGGATGCGAGCCCCAGACAACGAAAATAGTCTCCGTATTGTCATCTATCAACAGGTTCTCTATCCACTGGTCTCCGGAGGAATAATTGTTTACTATGACATCGCCGGATAGTTGCTGGCCGCTGTTATTGAACTTTCTGACATATATGCTCAAATCCGTAGAATCGTAATCTGTCCATCGGGCGAACGCGGCCACAAAAAAGCTGTCTTCCGATGTCGCAATTGCCGGTTTTCCGGTTGCCAGAGAGTAGTTGCTCGCGGCGTACTGATCCACGCTGTGCAAGGGCGAGAAGTCCGGCGTGTACACCTCGAACAACGGTCCTCTTCGCTGCGACGCCAGAGACATCCAGCCTACCACGAGATTTCCGTTCGATAATTTTGCCGGTGTCGCTTGATGCTGTGTCCCGATACGGTAATGATTTAAAACAGTCTCGGATTTAATGGTTTCAGAAGATATTAATACGCCTAAAATTATGGTGACGCAAATCAATGCTTTAGAATTTAACATCGTTCTCTCCGTATTTGTGAAAGACCCGAGTTTAATTAATTTATTGCAATTGTCAATTTACTAATTATAATGTAGTTGATAATTCGATTTTCGCAATACTTATTTTAAAACTCATATATCGGATTTTTTCTTTTCCCCATTGGACGCAATTATACTTTTCTCACAGGATGATCATTATTTACTTCTGAGTATAGATTTTAATATTACGCTACTATTCTCACAAAATCTCCAATTTGGTTTACACCTCATTAATTACTCTTCTAAATATACTCGGAAAAATTTCGGGTCTTTCAAATGGTAATTTAAATGTCTTAATTCATCACCAATTTCAAATAGCAAATCTCTCAATTTTTCACCCGAGACATCCTTTTCTCTCAATTTTGGAAACAATTCATACAATAACTTATGAAAACAATCTTCCAATTCCGAAAACGTATATGCAAGAGTATATGCTTCTTTTTCATCACCCTCGTTATACTTAGACACGATTTGCAGATTTTCCAATCGTTTTGTTAAACTATTAACTATATTATTATTAATTATTTTTTCATGTCCCATCATTTGCTCCCCTCTAAAACTTCGTCAATGGCCTTAAGTTCTTTCTCAAAATTGCGAATTTCTGTTTCAAGTTTACTCGTATGTCCTCCGCTTTGTTTAGCTTTTGCCAATTTTCCCTTATGCTCCGCCAAATTCTTACTAATACTCTTTCTTGATTTCTATCCCTCAGGATGGAGGTATGCGACATCCTGAGGGCAGGGCAGCGTCAGGATGTTATTTCATTCCATCCTGACGCATAACATTTATTTCTTTTCTTTCTTCTTCTTCAACGCCTCGACTATCCGTTCGGGGGTGACCGGAAGCTCGTCGATGCGCACGCCGGTGGCGTCGTAGATGGCGTTCAGGATGGATGGTATCACCGGCATGATAGCCCCCTCGCCCACCTCCTTGGCGCCGTAGGGGCCGTGGGGCTCGTTCGATTCGACTATGATAGCATCGAGGTTGGGAACGTCCAGCGACGTCGGTATTTTATATTCTGCCAGGTTGGCGTTGAGGATATGTCCCTTATCGTCGTAAATGATCTGCTCCATCAACGCTTCCCCCATACCCATCATCATGGAGCCCTGCATCTGCCCCTCCACCTGAGTGCGGTTGATGGCGAACCCGCAGTCGTGCGCGCCGGTGATGTTGTCCACCGTCACCTCGCCGGTCTCCAGGTCCACCGACACCTCCGCCACCTGCGCTGAACATCCGAACGCCGGCGACGTTCCCACCGTAGCGCCCTTGAACGATCCCCCCAGCTTCGGCGGGCGATAGCTGCCGGTACCGACCACACTGCCGATCTCCAGGAACGCTATCCTGCTGGCCTCCCGGAAGGTCAATTCCGGCCCCTCGGGAAGATCCATAAAACCTTTGTGTTCCTGCAGATATTCCTCCCTGAGAGCCGAGAAATCGATATCTTTATCGATACCCAAAACCTTGCCGTCCTTCAGGTCGAGCTTTTCCGGCGGGATATTTAATCTTCCGCCAACGGCGCTAAGGATCTGCCTTTTGACATCACGTGCAGCGTCTTTGCAGGCGTGTCCGGTCATCAACGTGGTTCGGCTGGAATAAGCGCCGAGATCGACGCTCAAACTTGAATCGCCGGAGACAACCCTGACATCGTCTAGCGTCAACCCCAGCTCTTCCGCTGTTATCATAGCCAGCACCGTATCGGAACCCTGCCCGATATCCGCCGCGCCCGATGATACCGTCACTCCGCCGCCCACCTCTTCGACCTTGGTGACGACGGTGCAATGATAGGTATTCGATCTGTATATGGGATAGCCCGCTCCCGAAACGAAAAATCCGCAGGCCGCACCAATACCCTTGCCAGTTCCTCGGGTCTTGCCCGCCAGAGACCTTTTCTTTTTCCAGGCTGCGGAATCTCTTACCGCCTCCAGAGCTTCTTTCATTCCAAAACTGGATACAAACAGTTCGTTGCAGGTGGTTTCCCCGGCTTCCATTACGTTTTTCAATCTCAGTTCTATCGGGTCCATCCCCAGTTCCTCGGCGATCCTATCTAGTTGCATTTCGAACAACGCGCGAGCGATTACCGCCCCGTGACCACGTTGCGCGCCGCAGGCAGGTTTATTTGTTACCACCCGGTATCCGTCATACTTCATATTTTTCAATCTGTATGGCCCGCCCAGGAGCGACCCGGCGTAGTATACCGTCGCTATTCCGAAACTGGCGTACGCGCCACCGTCGAGAATACATTTATGTTCAAGAAATGATAATTCCCCGTTTTTCTTCACGCCCGTAGTCATGGTATGGAAAAACTGGTGCCGGGCCCTCGAATGCAAAAACACCTGCTCCCGGTCCAGGGTGGTTTTGACCGGCTTTCCTGTTTTTATAGCAAGCAAACATGTAGCAAGCTCTACCGTCGAACAAGATGCTTTGGGCCCGAATCCGCCGCCCACCGCCGGCTTGATAACCCGTACCTTGTGAAGAGGTATATTCAACGCCATAGCCAGTGTGCGCTGTATATAGTGCGGCGCCTGGGTGGAGCTCCACATGGTTAGGTTACCGTGCGAATCGACTTCGGCCAGCACGCTCTGCGGTTCCAGAAAGGCGGCGTCCTGCATCTTGCTGGTGATATGATCGGTGCGGATTATATGCGATTCTTTACGTCCTTTTTCGATATCACCAAAATTCCAGTTAACTTTGGCGCAGATATTGTTCTTGTACATCTCGTGGAGCTGCGGCTGCCCCTCGTCCATGGCATGACGGCCATCAAGAAGTATAGGAAGCTCCTCGAAATCGACTTTTATAAGACTGACCGCCTCCAGGGCGGTATCTTTATCCACCGCGGCCACCGCGGCGATCTCATCGCCGATATAACGGACTTTATCATAACAGAATATGGTTTCATCGTAACGGGCCGGGCTTACGCCGTAAGGCACCGTGCCAGCCTCTTTATATGTTACAACCGCTTTGACGCCGGGCAATCTCTCCGCTCGCGATGTATCGATATTCAGAATTTTCGCGTGAGCGAGCGGGCTGTGCAGAATTGCGCAGTGAAGCATACCGGGAAAAGTCATATCATCGGTATAAATCGCTTTGCCGGTGACTTTATCGATGGCGTCGACCCGTGGCAGGCGAGTATTTAATATCCTGTAATTATTCGATTTACTCATCGGTCACCGCTTTAATAGCGTCTACAATCTTCTGGTAGCCTGTGCATCGGCACAGATTGCCAGAGAGTGACTTTCTGATCTCCGTTTCAGAGGGATTTGGATTCCGCCTTAATAGCTCGGTAGCCGACATCAACATCCCCGGCGTGCAGAAACCGCACTGTATCGCTCCCATATCCACAAACGATTGCTGAAGTTTATTGGGTTTTCCATTTTCGGCGAGCGACTCCACTGTTTCCACGTTACAGCCGTCGGCCTGGATAGCCAGCGTGAGACAGCTGAAAGTAGCTACCCCGTCGAGCAAAACTGTGCAGCCTCCACAATCCCCGATCCCGCAGCCTTTCTTGGTGCCAGTCAGGCCAAGATCTTCCCGAATCACCTCCAGGAGTGTCCTGCGTGGTTCCACCGCAAGTTCATGTGTTACGCCGTTAACAGTTATAGTGATTAGTTTTTTCAGATTTTGCCCCCGGCTCTCTTCACAGCCAATCGGATAAGGCGATCAGCAACTATCTCCACCATCATCGACCGATACCATGCCGACCCCCGATGATCGTCGATTGGGCGGGCGTCAGCCCTCGCCGCTTTGGCCGCCTTTTTTATATTGGCGTCGTCAGGCATTTTAGCGATCAATTCAGCTTTAACTGCTTCGGCAACAATAGGCGTGGGCCCCACGGCTCCCAAAGCTACTCTAATATCGGCGATGGGACCATCCGGCTCCTCTAACGCGATCCAGACGCCGACTCCGACCGCGGATATATCCAGCGCCTTTCTATTCGCGAGCTTATAATAGGCGCTGCCCGAAAACTCCTGCGGCGCGGGATACTCAATCGCAGTAATTATCTCACCTTTTTCCATAATAGTCTTCCCCGGAGCCAACGCGAACTTATCGACCGGCACTTTTCTGGGATCTTTTTCGCTATGAAGAGTTAAAACTCCCCCAAGCGCCACCGACGGTATAAACATATCTGCGGCGGGACGAGCATTTGCGATATTCCCCCCGATCGTACCCCGGTTCCGTACCAGCGGGCTGCCCAGCGAATCCGCCCCTTCCGCAAGGGCGGTCCATTTTTCCCGGATAATCCCGGATCTTTCGATATCCGTGATGGTAGTCATAGCCCCGACTCTGAGGTTGCCTTTCTCATTTACTTTAATACCGCGAAGATCTTTTAATTTATGCAATGAGATTAAAAATTCAGGAAATTTATGCATTGAATTCTGGACTTTTATTAATAATGCCCGATCCGATTCCGGTGACGAATCGGATTCCCACCAGCGGCAATCGATAGTCGTTCGAACGTTTCCCGATTTGTGCGTTGAACACCCTTCGCATGCGGGGACCTCCACGGGAACAATCGGACTCCTCAAATCGACCAGCAGATCGGTACCGCCTGCCAGAATCCGAATGCCCTTATCGGCATATTTTGTTAACATCCCGCACGCTTCGGGGACAGTGGCTGGTACCAGAACATCAAATTCAGGTAATATCATATCTCAGTTTCTTATAGTTATAAGTCCCCGTGGAAAAAAGAGTTCGGTGAAAATCATTTAAAACGGGCGCAAATCTCAGGTTAAAAAATCCATTTTAAATATCCAAGCGACATCAGAGTTTAAATATTGCTTTATTCCTATTATTTTGCAAGAGAAATCTGAAAATCGATTTAAGGATCAAAACATGAGAAATAACGCAAATTCATATCGATGAATAACGGTCATTCCAACATAACTATTTTGGAAATCTAATAAAAATAATATCGTATCCATATCCTTATAGCGTTCATACTCTATTGTCCGGCAACGAGTTATTTTGCAGCCCCATTGAGGGGAATATGTTTCATTTTTAATCCCTGATATTATTGCGAGTCTTTATTGATAACACCGTCAGGCGGGCATACCGATAAATTCGATAGAGCGATCATCTCTATGAGTATAGGCAAATGGAGAGATATGTTTAACCTTGAATTTATGCAGCTGCTATCATGAAAGTTTTAATCGTAGAAAACGATCCGAAGTCATCTCTGGAACTTAACGGAATTTTGGTGAAAAACGGATTTGAAGTGGCGCAGGCCGCCTCAGTTAAAAACGCCATTAATACGCTTCAAACCGATCTTTCAGTCAGGCTGATAATAAGCGATATAAATATGCCGGAATCCACCGGTTTTGATCTTTTAAAATACCTTCATAATAACAGAATGCACGGCAAAATCCCGATTCTTATGTGCAGCGATACGGGCAACAGAGAATCGGTTTTAAAAAGCATGAAAATGGGCGCCAGAGACTTCATTGTCAAACCTGTCAATCCTGATATACTGATGGAAAAAATAGGTAAAATTCTTCACCCAAAAGGCGCTCCGCGCATAATGGTTGTCGATGATGACGAATTCGTTCTTGAAATTCTCGAAAAAATTATAAAACGTGATGGTTTTGAGGTCATCGCCGTCACCTCCGCCAGCGACGCTTTGCAAACATTGGAAACAGAGAAAGTAGAGGTTATTATTTCCGATATCGTCATGCCCGAAATGGATGGCATGGAACTTCTGGTAAACGTTAAGATGAAGTTTCCGAAAATCCGGATGCTGATGATAACCGGACACTCCGGGAAATATGGCAAAGAATCGGTTCTGGACGCCGGAGCCGATGGTTTCATAAGCAAACCATTTAAAAATATTGAAATAACAAGAACGCTTCAAAGGTTGATTCATAATTCAAAATAGTCCTATGAAAATTTTAATCGCCGAAGACGATTCCGTTTCAAGAAAACTCCTTAATGCCCATCTGACAAAATGGGGTCATGAGGTCATTGTCGCCTGTGATGGCCGGGAAGCCTGGGATATCTTAAAACAGGCCGACCCCCCCCGATTGACGATCCTCGATTGGATGATGCCGGAAATCGATGGTACCGAACTCTGCAAAAAAATCAGGCGCCAGCAAATCGAATCATATACGTATATAATTCTATTAACCGCAAAAAAGCAAAAAGAGGACATTATAGCCGGTCTGGATTTTGGCGCCGATGATTACATTACAAAGCCCTTCGATCCCAACGAACTCAGTTCAAGGGTAAAAAGCGGGATAAGAATCCTGGATCTCGAGTTCGAACTGGCGGAAAAAATCAGGGAATTAAAAGACGCCCTTGACCATGTAAAACAGTTGCAGGGACTTCTACCGATCTGCATGTACTGCAAGAAAATCAGGGACGATACGGATACCTGGAAAAATATCGAGATCTATATTGAAGAGCATTCCGAAGCGATGTTTACGCATAGCATCTGCCGGGAATGCAGAAAGGAACATTATCCCGATCTTGTGGTTAAAACCCCGAAATCCTGAATCGATCATCCACATGAAACCATATGCCTAAATATCATCAACTATATTTAGATCTTGCTATTCCCGAACCATAATTTATATTTTCATGTTTTTGAGAGTTATGCCGATTGGTAGGAAAAAGGCTAAAAACGGAGATTTGAAATTATGATGCAGTCAATGAGAAGTTCGGCGAAGATTGTATTTTTCCTGGTTCTCGTCGCATTCGCCGGATTTATGATTTTACAGGGATTACTATCTATATTTTCCGATCCCACCCAGGGCCGGGGAGTCCCCTCCCAAGGGGTCATTGGGATCGTAAACGGACATGAAATTACTGTAAGAGCGTTCGAAAACCTTTATCGGCCAAGAGCTCAAGCGCTTTTTCAGGAAGAGGAAGAGCCCTCCGAAGAGGAGCTTGCCAAGATTCGAGACGAGGTCTGGAACCAGCTCACAACCGTGACCAGCCTGAACATCGAAGCCTTCAGACACGGTATCGAGATTACGGACGCCGAGGTAGCCGAATATATGAGATTGACACCGCCCCAGGACCTGATGACGATCCCGGAATTTCAGACCGATGAAAAATTCGATCTGGCCAAATACCAGTCCTGGTTGCGCCAGGTCGCTACGTCGAATAATCCGGAACTGGTTAGCTTTTTACAGAATTTCGAAAGCCAGATCAGACAGCAAATCCTGCTGTCAAGATTGCAGAATCTCGTAGCCTCAATGGTCAGAATCACGCCGGCGTCGGCCAAAGAAGATTTCATTATGAAGAATGCAAAGGCAAAAGTCAGATATATATTAATACCTCAAAATGAATTCTCATCAGAGGAAATCGAGGTGTCCGACAGTGAAATCCTTGCCAGGTATGAGGCTGAAAAGGAATCCTATAGAAAGCCGCGGCAGGCCGTGGCAAGCTATATCACATTTCCCAGAGTTCCCGGCGATAATGATTATAACGAAGTTAAGGGTTTTGTCGATTCTCTTTACAACAGGGCCGTGGCCGGGGATGATTTCGCCGAACTCGCAAAAGAGCATTCCGACGATCCCGGATCGGGACAAAACGGAGGCGATCTGGGATGGTATGGCAAGGATCGAATGGTCGAACCGTTCTGGGAAGCCACCAAAGCTCTTAAGGAGATCGGCGATATATCGAGACCCGTTAAAACCCAATATGGATGGCATATAATCAAGCTCACCGGCAAGAGGGAGGTAAAGAATCTCAAAGAAACCACCGGTAAAGAAGAAATGGAAACCGAATACCAGGCCAGCCATATTCTCGTAAAGGTTGAAATCTCCGGCGCCACTCTGGCGCAGCTTCAAACCAAGGCCGAAAACTTCATCAAGAACGCCCGGGAAAATGGGTTCGAGGAATCGGCCGGGGATTTCGGCGTCGCCATTTCACAAACCGATCCTTTTTCCGAGGGTGGTTTCATTCCCGGATTGGGTTCCGTACAGGAACTCTCCGATCTCGCATTCTATTCCGATCCCGGCGATATTTCCGAGGTTATCTCCAGCAGAAACGCCTTCATCGTTGCCAGGCTTGACCGAATTGTTCCCGAAAGCTATACTCCGCTCGAGGAAGTCAGAGAGAGAATAGTCCAGACTCTCGAGCGGGAAAAACGCGTCAACCTTGCGTACGAAAGCGCCGCTGAGATCTCCGCTCAGATCGAATCGGGTAAAACGCTTGATAAAATCGCGAAAGAAACAGGAAGAGCGGTGATGGAACCCGATTACTTCGCCAGACATGAATTTGTACAGAACGTCGGCTCGGACGCGGCATTCATTGGCGCAGCATTCAGGCTTTCACGGGAAAATCGTTACTCCGGCGCGGTAAAGTCAACCGGCGGCGCTTATATCCTGGAATTGGTGGATTTTCAGCCGGCCGACACCGCTCAATTTTTAGCCCACGCCGATTCACTTACACAGGAATTGCGCGTATCCAAAAGACAGGAAGCCTGGAATAAATGGGTTAATAATCTTATGAAGGACTCCGAAATAGAGGACTACCGTTCCTATTACTATGGGAGTTAGCCGCTTTAAATACATCTCCCTTGCGGTCTTAATTCTTATCGTTGTCGGGACCGCGGCCATTCTGTTTACGCGGTCCCCCGACACCAAAGGCCTTTCCGGCGAAGATTATAAATTTACCGATGTGTTTATCGAAATGGCGCTGGCCCGTGAGATGGCCGGTAATGACCTTGATTCCCTGAGTGTCTTATATGCGAATATATTCGAACGAAATGATATCGATTCTCTATGGCTACTCGGTTATATCTCGAACATTTCGCTTGATACGGAAAGACATAAATCAGTATGGGATGTGATCATTGAAAAACTTGATTCCCTGAAAAGAAATTCGGAGCCCGACTCCTCTAAAAATCCTCCTCCATAATATACGCCGATTCAATATGTGTAACTATGGGGGCTTTATCGGGTTTCAATAGAATACTTATGACATCAAATCTCAGGTTTTCCGGAATTGTCTTCAGTTCCGATAAATATTCTGATGCCGCCTGGGCTATTTTTTTCTGCTTGATTTTGTTCACTCTCAACTCCGGCGGACCGAGAATTTCAGCACGGGATGACTTGACCTCAATAAAAGCCAGAACATTACCTTTGCTGGCTACAATATCGATTTCGAACCGGCTCCCGCGCCAGTTCGAAGCCTCGATTTTATATCCTTTTGCGACCAGGAAATTCCTGGCGATCTCCTCGCCTCTACGTCCGAATTTCTTTTCTGATATTATTACGTCTCCTCATAAATAGCGAAATCATTCCGACAACGACGCTCGCCATGATCAGCCTTGCCGTTAACACGATAATCCCGTTCGCCCCCAGCGAAGCGAATATCAAAGTGTCTTCAAAAATTGCGTGACAAAGGCCCAGATAAAGCGCGACCAAAAACTTCTGATTCCCTTTTATTCTACCGGAATCCGATTCCCCGATTAATACTCCCCCGCCGTATGAAAGTCCGAAAATGATCCCGGCCAGTAAAGGATAAATAGATTCTTCATAGAAGCCCATGATTCTTGCCGGAACCTTTAGCGGTTTGGTAATTTTATCGATCAAATCGAATTCCCTGGAAATCTCCAGTAGAACCATAAGCGGAACGACAATGCAAAACATTTTCACCAGTAGCGAAAGAAGTCCCCAGAATGTATCGATCGCGTAATTCATGATATTTGCGGCAATATTAGATGCAAAACAAATCCCGAAAAAAGCCCGAATAAAACTCTTAAGGGCGTCACCAAATACGGCCGGGCTTTCATCTTGCCGATTATGGCGGTTTCCATTATCTGAGAATGCGAAAATCCGAGTATTAATGCAAGAATGGTCAGCTGTCTTGCAGTCATATCGAGACCGGCCACGATCGCGGCGGCGGCGTAAAGGTTAACAAAGGTGCCCGTAACCAGCGCGATGGCCGAACTGCCCGGCAGCCCGACATATTTCATCAAGGGTTCGAAAAGACCGCTTATATAATCGAGCGCGGGAGTGAGCTTTAAAATAGCCGTCACAATATAAACGGGAATCATTATGGCGCTCAACTGCAGGAAAACGTCGACGCCCCGCTTGAATCCGAGACCTGAGGAGTCTATAAACCTTCTTCGAAGCACAAGCTCCATCAATGAATTATATTTTAAAACGATTTTCCGGCCGCGAACTTCTCGAAATCATCCCAGAATCCCGGGTATTCGTAATCGACGCATTCGGCGTTCTTTATAATTGTGGTCCCCTCGGCCAGCAGACCGGCCACGGCAAACGACATGGCTATAGTTGGATCGTCAAAGCTATCCAACTCGGCCCCGACGAGACCCCCGCCCCCGTCAATCGCCAAGCCGTCATCGAGCTCCCCGACCTTCATTCCCATTTTCCTGAGATTGGTGGCTATAGATTTTATGCGGTCGACCTTTTGTTGACGCAGTTCAAAGGCGTCCCTGATAACAGATGTGCCCTGGGCGTTTGCGGCTACAATGGACATTACCGGAAGCTCATTGATAATACTCGGTATTAACTCCCCTACCATCCGTCTTCCCTTAATCTCCGCGGATTTAATCTGTATGATTCCGTAAGGTTCAAATCCTATCTCGCCCTTTTGCTCGACCGTTACGGGGACTTTCATCTTTTTCAAAACTTCGACGAAGCCGAGACGACGAGCGTTGAGGCTTACCTCTCTCACCTCAACAAAAGAATTTTTTAAAAGAAGACCGGCCACCAGGAAATAGGAAGCCGATGAAATATCTCCGGGGATCGCTATAGGTTTCGGAACGAGTTTCTGCCCGCCCCTGATGGTTATCATATCCCCCTTGATATCGGGAGATACTATACCGGATTCTTTCTTAAATCTTTTTATAAGGGGATCCTCATTCGAGGGCTGAGGTTCGACCCGGGATTTTTTCATCTTAACGTTAAAATAAGCCAGGAGTCTTTCAAAATGATCGCGGCTCGGTATCCTTTCGATAATCTCGGTTTTGCCCTCGGCCAGAAGACCGGTTATCAAAAGCATCGTCTTGACCTGGGCTGTGGAAACCGGCATCGCGTAACGAATGCCTTTCAGTTTCCCGCCTCTAATGGTTAAAGGAAGCCTGTAATTGTTCGATTCAATCTCCGCGCCCATCAACTCCAGGGGTTCTATGACTCTTCTCATGGGAAGGTTGGCGATGGTTTCACATCCGATCACTTTCGTTTCAAAATCCAGCGCTGATAAAATTCCGCATATCATGCGGGCGGTCGGAATGGAACCGCAGACATCGAGAGGATTATCAGGTTGTTTCAAACCCTCGAGACCTTTTCCGTGCACGATCAGTACATCCTCGTTTTTTTCCATTTCCAGGCCGAGCTGTTTCAAACAGTTCAGGGTGGTCTCGCATTCCTTACCGGTTGCGAAGTTTTTTATTTCGACAGGTTTATCGCACAACGGCGCTATCAACGCCGCCCGATGAGAAATGGTATTGTCGCCGGGAAGTCTGATCGACGCTTTTACGCTTTTAATCGGATTTATTATTTTATCCATGCTTATACCGCTTATTAATGCCGACTTTATTTAGAATAGACCAATGCTTTCGCTAAAAAATTACATCATCTCCGGTGCCGAAATACCCAGAAGTTTTAATCCCGAATGCAAAATAATCCTCGTGCAATCTGCCAGCGCTACCCTCGAATCAGCCAAATCACTTCTCGATGAAAGAATTCGGTCTTCCGATGACCGATATTTCTGATAATATGTATTAAAAATACCGCAAAGCTCAAGTAAAAAATTCGAAATATAGTAAGGATCGAACTCTTGGGCAGCTTTTTTAATAATATCGGGATACAGGCTGAGCATTTTAGCCAGACTGTATTCCTCCGGGAGTAAAAGTAGATCCGTATTATATCCTTTGGTGATTCCTTTACCATACTTTCTAATTACACTGCATAACCTAGCGTGCGAGTATTGAATATAGGGACCGGAGTTTCCCCTGAAATCCAGCATCCTCTTCCAATCGAAAGCGATATCGGTATCGCGACGGCAGGAGAGATCCGCGAATATGACGGCGCCGATACCGACCGCGTTTGCCACACTATCCGGATCGGGCAAATCGGGGCTATTCTCCTCGACAATTTTTCTGGCTTTTTCTATCGTACTGGTTAAAACATCCTCCAGAAACACCACATTGCCGCGTCGGGTAGACATCATCTCCTCGCCCAGCTTGACCCATCCAAAACTCACATGATAACAATCGTCGGCCCAGGCTTTGCCCATAAGCTCCAGCGACTTAAATAATTGTCGAAAATAGAGCGATTGCGCTACACCCACAACGTAAACCATCTTGTCGAAATTATATTCTTTTTTTCGATATACGGCCGCCGCCAGGTCGCGGGTCGCGTAGAGCGACGTGTCGTCGCTTTTTCTTATCAGAATCGGAGGCATTTCATGCTTTTCCAGGTCGATTATGGTAGCGTCCTGGCTTTCCTTCAGAAGATTCCGCTCCTTAAGGTTTCTCTCGACTCCCGAAATCTTATCTATATAAAACGATTCACCTATATCGGAATCAAAATTCACTCCCAGCATCTCATATATTTTCTTAAATTCCTTTCTGCTGAGATCCGAAAATTTTCTCCATAATTCTATGTTTACGGGGTCCCCTTCCTCCAGCTTTTTAAATTCCAGGCGAGTAAGCTCGGCAAGCTCTTTATCGCATTCCTCCTCCCGGTGGATCCTGACATATAACTCGTACAGATGTTTGATGGGATCCTCGTTGAGTTTCGTTTCATCACCCCAGGTTTTATAAGCATGGATTAGTTTCCCGAACTGGGTGCCCCAATCGCCAAGGTGATTTATGCTCACAACTTTATATCCGAGATGCTCATGAATACTCTTTAAGGATGCCCCTATAACGGTGGAACGAAGATGCCCTATTCCGAACGGTTTCGCTATATTGGGGGACGAATACTCCATAATGACAGTTTTTCCCGAACCTTCGTCGCTCTTGCCGTAATCATACCCCTCATTTGAAATCTGATCGATAACGGTCGAGATCAAATGGCTTTTATTAATGAAAAAATTAACGTAGGGACCGGCGGTTTCCGTTCTTTCGATCATATCATCTTTTTCGATTTTATTTTTTAATTCCTCGGCGATATTATTGGGAGATTTGCGCGTGCTCTTCGAAAACGTGAAACAAGGAAAAGCCAGGTCTCCCATATCTTCGGAGGGCGGAAATTCCAGAAGAGATTTTATCCGCTCTTTATCATCGCCGATTACCCCGGCGATTTTTGCCGCTATGTGGTTTTTATATATCTTCAATATCTATAGAACCCCGAACAGACGATGTCGGACGAGCCTTCCTGGTATACGGCGTTTTCAGAAATATCCCATTTCGATCTCAATACTCCGCCCGGCATATAAACCGATACATTACCCTTAGTATATCCGAGCAGACCGGAAATTACCGTGGCCGCCGCCGCGCCCGAACCGCACGATAAGGTCGGCCCCGCGCCGCGTTCCCACGGCCTGACAGTCAACTTCCTTTTAGAATCCACTCTCGTAAACATCACATTTATTCTATTCTTAAAAAGAGAGCTGTTTTCAATAATCGATCCCTCTTTGCGCCAGTCAAAATCGAATTTTTCAATAAATATTACCGCGTGGGGATTGGGCATGGCGACACCATAAGATACCCATGTTTTTCTGCCGCCCTTTATCCTGACTCCAAGACAATTCTTGGTCTTTTTTGAGTAACCTATAACCCCGCTATCAAACGAGGGGTTCCCTATTTTTAAACGCGCATTCTGATTCGATTTTGACGATCTTATAATCTTTACCTCATATTCGTTATATGACGTTAGAATAATAAATGACTTCAATCTGCTTTTATATGTTTCGCGAAGATACAGCGAGGCGCCCCTCATCCCGTTGCCGCAAAATTCCATGGACGAACCGTCGCTGTTGTACATCTCCGCAAACGCCGAATCAGGTGACATGTTTTCGAGTATAAAAATACCGTCCGATCCGGCGCCTTTATGACGATCGCATATTCGTTTTGCCAAAAGCGATTTTGAGATTTTATGCCGGGACAGCGATTTTTTATCGATATAGATATAATCATTCCCGACATTCTGGATTTTTATGAACGGTATAATCATTTGTGGCTTTGTTGCTTATTTGGCTTCCCCGAATACCTTTGCCAGCCGTCTTACACCCTCTTTGATATTTTCCTCGGTGGCGTTGCAGAAATTAATCCGCAATGCGGTATCGTCAGGCTTCTCGCTGAAGAAATACATCCCCGGCACATAGGCCACCTTATTCTCCAGCGCGGTCATTAAAAGATCATTGGCCGATTTTCCATCGGGCAGCTTTACCCACAGGAATAAACCACCCTCCGGTTCGGTCCAGGTGGTGCCGTCATTGAAATTCGCTTTTAAAGCCTCGATCATCGTGTCCCGGCGTTTACTGTAGGCCGCTTTAATTTTATCGATATGCCTGTCCAGACCGCCGCCTTTGGAAAATTCGTAAATTACGTATTGAGTGAAAGTATTGGTATGAAGATCGGCCGCCTGTTTCATCCTTTCGCAGAGAGCTGTTATCTCCGGATCGGCCACTATCCAGCCTATTCTTAATCCTGGAGAAATGAGTTTCGAAAATGTGCCGAGCTGAATCACATGCTGCCCGCCTAACGCCTTTAACGATTTCGGCTTTTCTCCGGTAAAACGAAGTTCGCTGTAGGGGTTATCATCGACAACAGGTATGTCATATTTTCTGGCCAGATCAACCAACGCTTCACGACGCTCATTCGACCAGGAATATCCCGCGGGATTCTGGAAATCCGGCACAACATAAACAAATGTCGGCTTATGTTGCTTGATTTTCCTCTCAAGATCATCGATCAACATCCCATCCCTGTCCGTCCTGACCGATACGAATCGGGCCTGATAAAAGGTAAAGGCCTGAATTGCTCCCAGGTATGTCGGCTCCTCGGTTAGAACCACCGAACCGGGCTCGATAAACACCCGGCCGACCATATCCAGAGCTTGCTGCGCGCCGCTGGTTACCTGGATTTCGTCGGGAGTACATTGATAATTATCCGTGGAGGCTCTTTCGGCGAGAAGTTCTCGCATAAACTGAATCCCGCTCGATAACGAATACTGCAAGGATAAACGGCCATGTTTATCGAGAACGCGAGCGCAGACCTCCTTGAATTCATCAACCGGGAAAAGTTCGGGGGCGGGAAGCCCGCCGGCGAAATTAATCACGCCCGGCTGTGACGACCCCTTGAGCATGGTCCTGATAAAAGATGGCTTAAGATTTTTAGCGCTGGTAGAAAACTTCCAGCGATCAACCAATTTATCTACTTTTTCAATAACTTCACTATTACCCATTGCATCCCTACCTTACCAAAATTCACGTTAAAGCTATAAGCAATAAAGAAATAAATGAAGCGCAAGTCAAGGATAATCGAATCTGTTCAATTGAGTTCCCGCGAAAAAAATAGATTCTTCCCCGTATATGTCACGTAGTCTAT
>CBFCYP010000053.1:0-18899 GCA_965602185.1 uncultured bacterium | reverse complement strand
CTGCCGATGTCATTGCCGCCGAACCGGTCTCCACCTTCTCCATCGTGGCCTGCGATCCGGCGACGGGCGAGATGGGCGTCGCCGTGGCAAGTAAATATTTCGCCGTCGGCGCGGTGGTGCCCTGGGCCGAGGCGGGAGTGGGGGCAATCGCCACCCAGGCATGGGTAAACAAAGATTATGGAACACTGGGATTGGAACTGCTCGAAAAAGGTTTGAATCCCCATGAGGTAATCGATTCTCTAACCGCCAACGATCCATCCGCCGACAGACGCCAGATAGGGGTGGTGGACGCGGAGGGGAGCGCGGCAACCTACACCGGCCCCGAATGTCTTCCCTGGGCGGGAGGATTAATCGGCAAAAACTGCGCCGCGCAGGGCAATATACTGGGATCGGACAGCGTGGTGAGCGCCATGGTGTCGGCGTTCGAGAACACGCAGGGTGCCCTGGGCGACAGGCTTCTCGCGGCTCTTCTCGCGGGCGAGGCCAACGGCGGAGATTCCAGGGGCAAGCAGTCGGCGGCCATCTATGTAGTGCAGAAAGTCGAGGGCATGCGTTACGATCGCAAAATCGATATCCGCGTTGACGACAGCGGGGAACCGTTTAAAGAAATCGCGCGCCTGTACGGCATCTCCAAAGCGTTATCCTTCCTCGATGAAGCGGCCAACCATTACAGGAATGGCGATCTGCTTCAAGCCGTTAAGGCGGCACGCAAATCGGTCGAGCACGGCCCCGATCTACCGGAGACCTATTATGACCTGGCCTGCTATCTTACGCTGGCGGGAGAATTCCCCGAAGCGCTGGCAAGCATAGAAACCGCCATCGAACTGGAATCCCGCTTTAAAGCGATGGCCGCCGGAGATTCCGATCTGGACGGTCTCCGTTCGGATCCCGATTTTCAGCAATTAATCAGGTAAAATAACTATCGAGTTTTCCAGAATAATCAAATATGGCTTAAAAAAACTTTTAAATATTATTGTATTATTGATAATTTATTATAATTTATTCTATTGTATTTCAATGAGTTAACTAAATATATCATAATAGTTATGAGAATTATTTCACATAATACTTGACTGATTTTCTGCCGAAATTATATTGGAGAGCGGTTCGCGGCGGACTGCCGCGCGCTTCGCGGGATCCATATTTGGGGGTAAGATTAAAGATGAAATTAAATCCGGGCCGATCAGATTATAACTATTCCATATATCTATACTTGGTCGTCTTTGTCTTTAGTATTCTTTTTATGAGCTCTAATATTGCCGCCGCTCAGGATGATTGCCTGGAATGCCACGGAGACGAAGAATTAATGGGTGCGGACGAAAAAGGTTATGAATATTCACTATATATTGATAAGAACGCTTTCGAAAATTCCGTACACGGCGATCTGGATTGTCAGTCCTGTCATGATGGTATTCTGGAATTGCCGCACGATGAACAACTTCCCGATGTAGAATGCGGAACATGTCATGAGCAGGAAAAGGAAGACTACCAGTGGCACGGGCATCTGAAAGCCGCGGATTGCCTTGATGCTCCCTGTTGTTCCGACTGTCACGGAACACATAATATTTTGAGATCGGATAATAAGCTATCCAAAACCAATCCCATCAATCTTCCCCGGACCTGCGCAAGATGTCATGAAGATATCGACCTTGTGGAAAAATACGAAATTCTGATGAAACATCCGGTGGAGATGTTTGAAAACAGCATTCATAGCCAGGCGTCGCTGGGGGGTATTTATTTCGCGGCAACCTGTAACGATTGCCATTCCACCGAGGGTACCGCCCACAAGATTCTCTCCCCCGGTTTCTCGGAATCGGCCATCAATCATTTCAATATTCCCAAAACCTGCGGAAAATGCCATAAGAATATCGAAAAGGATTATTGGGAGGGCATACATGGCAAACTGGTAATTCGCGGAGTAACGGATTCACCGGTCTGCACCGGCTGTCACGGGGAACATGGTATATTATCGCCACGCGATCCCCTTTCCGCAGTGAGTCCCACCCGGCTTGCCGAGGCCACCTGTTCGCCATGTCATGAATCTGCCCGGCTGAATGAGAAATATGGTATCTCCACTGGACGACTAAGGACCTGGGTGGACAGCTACCACGGTTTGAAAAGCAAGGCTGGTGACATAACCGTCGCCAACTGCGCGTCATGCCACGGCGCGCACAGGATTCTGCCAAGTTCCGATTCGACATCATCGGTATACCAGGACAATCTCAGAACCACCTGCGGCCGCTGTCACCCGGGTATTTCCGAAGCTTTGGCCAATACGCCGATACACGGAGATCCGGGATTGGGCGGGACCCCCATAGCAGGCGTGGTCAGGAAAATATATATACTTCTCATATTTGTTATAATCGGCGGTATGGTATTACATTGGCTGATAGATTTGCGCAAGGAATTAAAAAATGTTATGGATAAAAAACAGGTACGCCGAATGACGTTTAACGAAGTATGGCAACACGCTTTTCTAACCGTAACATTCATCGCGCTTGTTATAACCGGATTCTCCCTCAGGTTTTCGGAAGCCTGGTGGGTGAAGTTGCTATTCGGTCATGAGGGCGGTTTTCCCTTGAGGGGTATAATTCACAGGGTTTCGGCGGTTTTATTTATTCTCACCGCCATATGGCATCTTTTTTATCTTTACACGAAGAGAGGACGTCGATTCTTAAAGGATATGCTTCCGGTCAAACTCGATTTCAAGCACCTGAACCAGCTGGTATCACACAACCTCGGATTTAAGGGGAATAGGCCACGATTCGGACGTTTCAGCTATATAGAAAAAGCCGAATACTGGGCGCTGGTCTGGGGCACAGTGATAATGATAATAACCGGCATTTTCCTGTGGTTCGATAACTATGCCGTAAAGCTGTTCCCCAAAGGAGTTCTCGACGTAATGCTGGTAATCCATTATTATGAAGCCTGGCTGGCGACCCTGGCTGTTCTTATCTGGCACCTGTACGCGGTGATATTTAATCCTTCGGCTTACCCCATGAATCCCGCCTGGCTTACCGGAAAAATGCCGGTCGATTTGCAAAAGCATGAACATCCTGAAGATAAGACTGCTATTGAAGATTCTGAATCGAAAGATGCAAAAATAAAACAACCGAATAAATCTCACCTATTGAAATAAAGCGAAATTTGTTTTAGATTATCCCCGCGGAGCGAATTCTTGAGGACCTTATTAAAATTGACCGGCGCGATTCTGTTTTGTGTATTGAGCATAAGCGGTGTATCCGCGCAATCCACCGATGACTGCATGATGTGCCATGAGGATCAGGAACTTACCAAAAAGCGGGATGGCCGGACAATATCGCTTTTTGTCGACCTGAATAAATACGCCAAATCGGCGCACGGCGATCTCGAGTGCGTCGATTGCCACGCCGATCTGGAGGGCTTCGAGGATTTTCCTCATGACGAAAACCTGGAAACTGTCGACTGCGGGCTATGCCATGACGATATCGCCGAAATCTATAAAAACAGTCTTCACGGAAAAGAGGCGGCCAGGGGAGTCGGGTTGGCCCCCAGGTGCTGGGATTGTCACGGAAAACATGACATAATACCTCACGACTCGCCCGATTCGCGGGTAACCAAGTTTAATATTCCCTATATGTGCGGGGAATGCCATAAAGAGGGCACCGAAGTAACGCGCAGATATAATATCCCGCAGGATAGTATACTTACCCATTATTCACTCAGTATTCACGGCGAAGGACTGTTCAAGAAGGGCTTAACCGTAACCGCCGTCTGCACGGATTGTCACACCGCTCACAACGTTCTTCCCCATACCGATAAAAACTCCTCGATTTACAAAGATAACGTCGCGAAAACCTGCCAGAAATGTCACGGGCAGATTGAAGCGGTGCACAAAAAGGTAATCAGGGGCGAGCTATGGGAAAAGGAACCCAACAAAATCCCGATCTGCATCGATTGTCATTCTCCCCATACCATACGAAAAATCTATTATGAATTGGGCATGTCCGACAGGGATTGCCTGGAATGCCACGCGAAAAAAGACCTGAAGATCGTTCGCGACGGGAAGGAGATATCCCTTTTCATAGACAGTATCGAGCTCAACAGTTCCGCCCACAGGGCCGAGGCCTGCGTCAGATGTCACACCGGGGTCAATCCCTTGATGAAAAGACCCTGCGCACCCATCACAGCGGAGGTTGATTGTTCCATTTGTCATGCCGAGGTTGTGTCGATGTATAACACTTCAACGCATGGCCGCCTTGTCGCCAGGGGTGATCCCAACGCTCCCGGCTGTCTCGATTGTCATGGCAAACACGGTACCAGGAAACATATCGATTCCAAATCTATTACCTACCCGACCAATGTCCCGGGTTTATGCGGACAGTGCCATAAGGAGGGAAGCAAGGCCGCCGTGAGATACGAGGGGAAGCAACATGATATTCTCAAGAATTATGTCATGAGCATTCACGGAAAAGGGCTGCTTCAGAGCGGTCTGGTCGTGACAGCCATGTGCACCGATTGTCATACGGCGCACCACGTTCTTCCCGAGGATGATCCCGAATCGAGCGTTAACCGCGAAAATATCCCTCATACCTGCGCCAAATGCCACAACGGAATCTATGAAACCTATATCACCAGCATTCATTTCAATGAAGAAGAATACGATCCGGAAAGGCCTCTTCCGATGTGTGATGATTGTCACTCGTCGCATACCATCGCCAGAACCGATCAGGAAGATTTCAAATTAAATATAATAAACCAGTGCGGACGTTGCCACGAGGAGGTAACGGAATCGTATTTCGAGACCTTCCACGGTAAAGTTTCCAAGCTGGGCTATACCGCGGCCGCGAAATGTTACGATTGCCACGGCGCCCATGACGTTCTTCCCACATGGAATCCCGAGTCGAGGCTTTCGCGGCAGAATATCGTCCAGACCTGCGGCGAATGTCACAAAGGATCGCACCGGCAGTTCGCGGGCTACCTGACGCACGCCACCCATCACGACCGGGATAAATATCCGTTTCTTTTCTATACATTCTGGTTCATGACCTTCCTGTTGCTTGTCACTTTCGGAATTTTCGGGGCACATACCCTGCTCTGGCTCCCCAGGTCATTGAAAGAACGGAAAAAATATAAAAGCCTGCCCCGCAAACCCCATGAAAAGGAATACCTGAGGTTCGGGCAAATTCACCGCCGGCTTCATATACTGGTAATAATCAGTTTCCTGGGCCTGGCCATTACCGGAATGACCCTGAAATTCTCCTATATCTGGTGGGCCCAGCTTATCTCCGATCTTTTAGGCGGATTTGAATCCGCGGGGTATATACATAGAATATGCGCGGTCATAACATTCTTCTATTTCGGCGCCCATATCATTTTCGTTTTCAGAGATAAAAAGGGGAAAAAGGTTACCTGGAAAAAATATCTCTTCAATAAAAATTCAATGCTGCCCAACCGCAACGACTTGAAGGAGGCCTGGCAAACTCTTAAATGGTTCATAGGGTTGGGTCCGAGGCCGCAATACGGCAGATATACCTACTGGGAGAAATTCGACTATTTCGCGGTTTTCTGGGGCGTAGCCATCATCGGTTCCACCGGCCTGATCCTGTGGTTCCCGGAATTCTTCACATACTTTTTGCCCGGCCGGTTCATCAACGTCGCCACCATAATTCACAGCGACGAGGCGCTCCTGGCGGTCGGATTCATATTTACCGTTCATTTCTTCAACACTCATTTCAGGCCCGACAGATTCCCCATGGATACGGTTATATTCACCGGACGGATACCGGTCGAGGAATTGAAAATCGACCGGCCTCGCGAATACCAGGAGGTTACCGAATCCAGAAAGCTTAAAGGCAAATTGGTGGAGCCCCTGCCGCCGGTGGTTGTAAAAGGATTGAGGGTTTTCGGCGCTACCGCCTTGACTATCGGAATAATCCTGATCCTGCTCATAATCTGGGCCGAGATTTTCGGTTATCGGTAAAAATACGATATAAATCTTGCAGGCGGCTGATGTTGCGTATATTTTTTTCCCTAAAATATCTGTTTCAGGGATGGTTATTTATGCCGAATAGAATTGATGATGGCGCAAAAATCGGAAACAAACATGAAAAATATATTGTCCTTTGAGGTCGAGGATACCTTCCACGCGGACGACCCCGATTATGAGCTCGATGATGTCAAATCGCGTATCATACCGAATCTCATTCATCTTCTGAGCATTCTCGACCATCAGAAAGCGAAGGCCACGTTTTTTGTGCTGGGTTGGGTGGCGTCAAGATTCCCGGAAATCGTGTCGCTTCTGGATTCACGCGGTTACGAGGTCGCCTGCCACGGTTTTTCACATAAGGATATCTCAAAAATAGAGCCCGAAAAATTAAAATCGGAGATCAAGCTTTCGAAGGAAACAATCGAAAACATACTCAACAAGCGCATCCTGGGATTTAAAGGGGCCTGTGATCCTCTGGATAACAAACATTTCTACATTCTGAATGACATAGCCGAAGCGGGATATGCTTACGACTGCAGCACAAAAGCGGGGGCTTTCGCCGGGAAATCTTTCGGTCCCTTCGATATCGAATTCAAAGACGGAAAATCCATTAAAATTATTCCTCAATCCACCATGACGAAATTCGGGGTCTGGCTGCGATTTGGCGAAAAACTGAGACTGTATCCATCCTGGTTCACCATACGGGCCATCGGCCGGCTCAACCGCATGGGATATCCCGCTATGATTAATATGAAACTCTGGGAACTGGACAGACATCAAATCCGCGGGGCCAACGCTGATTACATGCAGTATCGTCGGTACGGCAACCTTAATATCGCTGAAGAAAAACTCTCAAGGATTCTGGATGTTTTCGAATTCACCACCTGCGCCGAGGTTCTGGGAATGGAATTTTAATAAACGCGCTTTAATATTCAACCGCGAGAATCCCGGAGCCGGCCCTGAAAAAACCGGTTTTGCGGGATTCATAATTAAAACCTTCAATTATTGATATAATCCGTCCCGGCGAGATTTTGAATTCCGTTCGCAAGAGTTGTGTAATTTCGAGAAACAAGGATTTTACGAAATCTCTTCAAGGTTTTGTCCAGATTGAAATAGTGCCGAAGGTCACTGAACCGGGATCCCGATCTTATGCGAGGCTGTTCGGGATCAAATTCCCAGGGATGGAAATACAGCAGCATAGGCTCCTGTTTTTTCTCGATCGTATTCAGCGCGAACCTGGTGAAACCGGGGGGCCAGAAACGAAAATAGAATCCGCCACCGCAAGGGATATTGCCCAGAAACGAGGATAAGGTCGCCACGGGCCATTCCCATAAATCCGGCATAATCAGGTAAGGTAAGCGGGAAGCGCCGGGAATTCCGTAGCGGGGATTGTGGACCGGGAAAACGCTGGAATCATGGCTGATGCCCTCTTCCCCCAATATGTCCAGAGCCCATAATGAATCTCTGGTAATGGAGAAATACGGGGCCCTGAATGACGCAATCGGTTTATCAATAATCGAATTCAGAATATCCAGTGATTTTCTCAGATCCTGACGAAATTCATCCCGGCTTTGTTTGTAGATGAATTCATGATACATCCCGTGCGAACCGACCTCGTGTCCCTCTTCGGCGATTTCCCGTACCAGTTCGGGAGATTCCTTCGCCACATCGCCCAGCACGAAGAAGGTGGCTTTGGTATCATACTCCTGAAACAATCTCAGCAGCATCTCGGTAGCGGCATAAGATCGACGCTCATATTTTGACCATTGGCGTGGATCGGGTTCCAGGCCATGAAACCATTCCTCCAGATCAATGGTAATAACATTATGGCAACATGATTGTACCATTTAGCCCCCTTTTTAAAATTCACTCCGCGGCGCGAAGTTAGATGCCCTATTAAAGTCGAGCAGTTAACATATCGAGGGGAAATTTTTGATCTGCTGTGCTGATAATATGGATTATTACGTTGCCGGCGGTGCCGATGCCTCAAATCTTAAAACAAAAACGCTGCGGGAATAAGAGTCCCGACAGCGTTTGAATTGTGAATTTAATTAACTTTACAGCGTGGGCAGGTAGTTGTTGATCTCATAATCTGTGACCGCCGTGCTGAAACGATCCCACTCGACGGTTTTGTTCTTTATCAGCGTCGTGAAAATATGCTCGCCGAGGATCTCTTTCATAAGATTTGATTTTTTGAACTCCTGGAGCGCCTCAGACAACGATGACGGTAAGATCTTGATCCTCTTTCTCCTCCTCTGGCGTTCGTCCATTTCGAATATGTTTTCCTCGACGGGATCGGGCAGGGGGTATCTGTTTTTTATACCCTCCATTCCCGCCGCCAGCATAACCGCGAAAGCAAGGTAGGGATTGCAGGCCGGGTCGGGGCTCCTGATCTCCACCCTGGTGGCCTGCTCCTTGCCCAGCTGATACATCGGCACCCTGATAAGCGAGGACCGGTTGCGCCGTCCCCAGGAAATATAGCAGGGCGCCTCATATCCCGGTACCAGCCGCTTGTAGGAATTCACCCACTGGTTGGTGACCAGACATAACTCTCTGATATGAGTCAGAATACCGGCCACATAATGGCGTGCGAGTTCGGATATATGGTATTTTTCTTTGGGATCGTGAAAGGCGTTCCGGTCGCCTTTAAAAAGCGACTGATGGATATGCATACCGGAGCCGTTAACGCCGAAAATGGGTTTCGGCATGAACGTGGCGTAATAGCCCGCCGATAGCGCTTTCTCTTTCACCACGAAACGATACAGCATGGCGAAATCGGCCATGCGAAGCGCTTCCTGGTATTTCAGGTCTATCTCGTGCTGGCTGGGCGCGACTTCGTGATGCGAACATTCCACCGGAATGCCGATCTCCTCCAGCGCCGCGATGGCCCCCTTTCTTAGATGAGTGGTTTCCTCGACCGTGGAAAACTCGAAATACCCGCCGCGATCCATTATCTCCGGTTTTTTGGAGCTTTTGAAATAAAAATATTCCATCTCAGGACCCAGGTAGGGCGTATAACCCTCAGACTTGATCCTCTCGATTATCCTTCTTAAAACATATCTGGGGTCCCCTTCATACGGTTCGCCGTGAGGGGTTTTGATATCGCAAAATACCGAGGCTATCCGCTCCCCGTTGATCGCCCAGGGGAATAGGGTAAATGTCGAAAGATCGGGGTGAGCCATGAGATCGGATTCCTCAATTCGCACAAAACCCTCAATGGATGATCCATCAAATCCCTGGCCATTGGAAAAAACATCCTCGATCTCACCCCGGGTGATAGTCATCCCCCTCAATACCCCGAGCACATCGGTAAACCACAATCGTATGTATTTAACGCCCTTATCATCCAACAGTTTTAATGCTTCATCTGTACTGGCAACGCCTATCATGTTTTTCTCCCTAAAATCGAGTTTTTCGTCTCAAGAAAGACACGGATATAATGAGTTTTAGAATGTTGGTCAAGAGAAAAATATTGAAAATCGGAAATTTTTTTTATATTTATGAACGTGTATTATTTACACATATATATAATTTATAGTCATACGGATTCATAAATCTATTTAATAAGAATCCAACCACGCCCGTATGGTTTAATGTAATTGATTCTAATTATCGATTTTAAATGGGTTTTGTTTATGCCACTCGACCGTTCTGGATAAACCTTCCGCCAATTCTATTTGCCAGTTAAATCCGAGCAGCTTTTTGGCCTTGGCAAGATCCGGGATACGTCTTTTTACGTCCTCGTAGCCGCCTCCGAAACTTTCGTAGGGAATTAACTTAATCCTCGGTTCCCTGGTGTTATCGATTATTTTCCCTATTAATTTCGCCAGGTCGAGTATTGAGGTTTCTTTATCGGAACCGAGGTTAATGATCTCCCCTTGGGCCTCTTTTTTTTCGGAGGCCGCGATTATCCCGGAGATAAGATCATCTATATATGTGAATGATCTTGTCTGGCTTCCGTCGCCGTGAATTGTTACCTCTTCGTCGTTAAGTATTTGATCGATAAAAACGGACTGCGGCCCTCCCCACCAGGAGCGATGATGCCGGGGGCCGTAGGTGCCGAAAAACCTTAAGATCACCGTCGGCACATTTTTTTCGTTATAATATGCCAGCGCCAGATGCTCGTCGAAAACCTTGCTGACCGCATAGCTCCAGCGGCGGATATCGGACCTACCGATTAGAAGATCGTCACTTTCCTTAAACGGGGGATCGCCTTTGCCGTAAACGTCGGATGTGGATGCCAGTACGACTTTGCAATTGTTTTCTGTGGCTGCCTCGAAGACGTTCTTAGTGCCTTCGTTATTTACTTTCAGGGTCGAAAGTGCGTCTCCATAGCGGGGGATTTTCCTCGCTGCCAGATGAAAGATTATCGACGCTTTTTCAGAAGCTAAAGTTAGAGATTTGAAATCGCAGACGTCATTCTCAAGAAAGCGAAACCCGTCGTTTTCAATCAAATGCTGGATATTGTCTTTTGAACCGTATGAAAGATCGTCATAACAGCGAACTTCATAGTCTTTTTTTATAAGGGTATCGCAGAGATGCGAACCGATAAATCCGGCGCCGCCCGTTACCAGGGCGACAGGTTTGAAACTATCCTCCAGCGGTTATTATCTCCCTGACGGTTTTTATCTTTTTGGTTCCGTCCTTTATCGATTCCGGTTCGAAAAGGTTCTGTCTGATTTTAATGAACGCCTCGACGATTCTTTTGCTCGCCTCACCGTCCCAGTATTTGGGTTTAGAACCTTTCTTGATGTTGCCGCTTAAAATTCTTTCCGCTTCCGCGGCTATCCTTTCCGGAAATCGCCCGACCAGAGTGTTGGTTCCTTCGATCGTCGTAACGGGCCTTTCCGTCGTTTCCCTCAAGGTCAGGCAGGGGACATTTAAAAAAGTCGTCTCCTCCTGTACCCCGCCGGAATCGGTCATCACAAAATTGGCTTCGGACTCCAATTTGAGGAAATCCAGGTAGCCCGTCGGGCCGATCAACTTGATTCCGGCCCGCTCAAGATAAGGCGACAATCCGAATTTATCAATATTTAACTTGGTCCTGGGGTGCGCGGGAAAAACCACCGGCATTTTTTCGGAAAATGAACTTATGGCGTTTATTATAGACTTGAATACTTTTGAATCGTCTACATTTTCGGGTTTGTGAAGGGTTAACAGGGCGAAATTGTTGGGTTTAAGATCGAGGTTTTCAGGGTAGGGCCTGATCTGCGCCTTGGTAAAACGATCGGTAAGGGAGTCAATCATGGTATTCCCGACGTAATACACCGAACCGGCGTCAAAGCCCTCGTTTATAAGGTTTTGAAAAGCGGCGCTTTCAGAGGGAAAGAGAAAATCGGAGATTCTGTCCGTTAGAACCCGGTTGATTTCCTCCGGCTTAGACATGTTAAAAGAACGCAGGCCCGCCTCGACATGTGCAATAAGGATCCCACCTTTTGCGGCCACCAGCGCGCTGGCGAGAGTGGAGTTAACATCTCCAAATACCACCACCAGGTGCGGCGGATCGCCAAAAAGGGTCCGTTCAAACTCCAGCATGGTATTGGCCGTTTGCTCCGCATGCGTGCCCGATCCCACTCCCAGATAGATGTCGGGCTGGGGCATACCCAACTCGGTCATAATTTGTTCGGACAGCATACGATCGTAATGCTGACCGGTATGCACGATTATCGGTTCCAGAAAATCATCGAACCTGCGCATCTGTTTTATAATAGGCGCCGCCTTCATGTAATTCGGCCGGGCTCCTACGACGATCATTATTTTCATCCTGGGGGGTCGGTAATTGGTCAAAATCTACCTCCGGGCACAGTTTAGTTTGATTTCGTTTATCTACAATAACTATTCGGAAGTTTGGACGATAAATAAACCTTAATTCTTTATGTGACCGTTACTATAATTTACGCGATTCTTTTTTGATTCTGCTTGATAGAGGAACTATGCCTTGCTATCTTACGGCGGGTTATTATCCGGGTCAGACACCTTTTAGTTGTGTTAATTAAAAACAGCATAAAATAAACGGGAGGTTAGGGATGGCAGAAGTTATAAAAAAAGCCGAGTATTACTACGCCATTGTGGAGGACAAGCCGGGAGAGGCTCGTAAGCTGCTGGAATTTTGCAGCGCTCACGGGGTGAGCCTTACAAACCTCACCGTCTTCCCGGCGGGTGAAGGCAAAGCTCAGATCGATTTCTTTCCCGAGGACGTCGATATGCTGAAGCTGGCCGCGGAGGAAGCCGGTATTCCCCTGGTGGGACCGAAGAAAGCGTTCATGATTCAGGGAGACGACAGAATAGGCGTTCTAGTTGAGTATCATTTGAGGCTCGCCAGCGCCGGCATTAATGTTTACGCCGCCAACGGCACCAACGACGGACGGGGCGGATTCGGCTATATAGTCTGGGTGAGACCGGAGGATTACGATAAGGCGGTGGAAGCGTTGGGCCTGTGAGCGAATATCACGCACAGGTCATAAAGTCATATCAGCCAGGCCCAATCAACTGACTATTGGCCAGCTTCACCGATATCCAAAACTTAAATTCTTCGGGACGCTCGGGACGATTTCCCCCGCGAGGGCCACGCATGCCGCGCCCCCCCGGTCTCATTCCTCCGGGAAATTCTCTACCATCGCCGGGAGGCCGCCTTTCCATATCGGGCAGTTCCATCTTTCCCAGCTCAAATCCAACTTTTATCGTCCCATCGTCTTCAGGTACAATCGCATATTGAACGGTATCCGAACAGCGAAGCGGAATTTTTAATTCATAGACAAATCTACCCAGGTGACGACCGGTTTTTAATGAAATTCCGTACTCATCCAGTTGCGATAAACTAATCTTTTTTATTTTTTCCGATTGGATGATTTCCAATTCGGTTTGATTTTGCAGCATTTCACTCATCCGGTTTTGATCCTGACGGCCTCGATCCCTTCGGGACATATCGGGTTTGAAGTCCTTCATCCCGATTGGAAACCTGATCCCGAATTTTTCTCTTTTATTCCCCATTTCATCAAACCATACCGTAAATCCCGCCGCCAGAGATTGCATCAGAACATGCTGATCGGCGGCCATCAAACATAAATACAAATGCTTATCATCATTGATGAAACCGACGGTAGCTCTTTTCTCCTCCGAGAACATGAGGGCGTTTTCCCATTCGGTATGCAAGCCGTCGATGGAAATATCCCTGTCCCGCCACTTGCTTTCAAGTTTTAGATTATTGCAGCTTGAGAACATTATCACGGCCGGGATTATCGCAATTACGATATTGGCGATCCATCTCTTCTGATCCGTCATTGAAAATCCGATTGAGCCCATATTTATTACATCCTATAAGACCCGTTTTAACCTATGATGGTTTAAAAGAATCGATTTTTTGCAAATTTGATTATATAAAGAGAAATGGCATCAATAATAGTTCCCCCCTAAATAGACATGCTTAATTTGCCGATTATTATAATGTTAGCGCCGTTATAACTGCGTGCGTTCAATATGCTTTTTTTGGAAAATAACATTTTAAAATTTCGGGAATCTTGGGGAGTTTTAAATGGTGGAAGAACGAAAATTAAGACGAATGCAGGTAATGTCATATCTGAAAATATGTTATAGAGATACGAACATCGAACTGGGCCGGGTCGTTGATATTACCACCAAAGGTATGAGATTATGCGGTGAGGAGCCGATTCAAACCAGCCGGACGCTGACTTTCAAACTGGCTCTTCCTACGACCTCCAGGGAAAACAGGGAAATCGTCTTTGACGCCGATGTTATATGGTGCCGAAGGGCGAAAAATCCCGATTTATATGACACCGGAATTAGGTTAAAAAATCTACCGCCGGAAAAGGTCGAAATAATCGAGGATTTTATGGAAAATTCATCTTGCGAAGATCGCTGGCTTTCCATTATCAAATCGTTGAACGAGGAATTTTAACAGATCCTGCCTGAAAAAAATCCCGCTTAAAATCGCCGAAAATTACTGTTCGCCTATAAGATCACTCATATTTATAAAAGACTCCCGGAATCTTATGAGTATAGCTTTTGTTTACTTTAATTGACAGATATTCTATTTTTGTGTATTTTGGAACTGAATTAGGGAGCTTTAAGGTTCATTTAATAAAACCAAAGATAAAGGATTGAACGATGAGATTAAGGCTTATTGCACCGGTGTTTTTGATTCTGGCCCTGGCATCAAGTGTCTTTGCCCAAAAGATGATAAGCAGGGAGGATTTCCGCAATTCCGAATGGCGGATGAAAAGCGAATACTACCAGAAACTTCTGGAAAGAAATGGCGGTAGCGTTATCCTGGATCAGACCGATTACGACGTAAAATATTGGGAGCTTGACGTTGACGTTACCAACATAGTCGGTGAGATCGTCCATGGAAAAGTAACCATGATCTCCGAAAGCATGGTTGACGGCCTTGCCACGGTTGACTATGATTTTCACAGCAATATGACCGTCGATTCGGCGTTTATGGGCGGCAATCCCGTATCCTATACCAGGCCCAATAATCTAATACGGATAACTCTGGATCGGACCTACAACGAAGGCGAGTATTTAACCACGGTGGTTTATTACCATGGTCATCCTCCAGGCGGAGGTTTCGGCTCTTTTACCTGGCAAACCCATAATGGCCAGCCGATTATTTCGACATTATCGGAACCGGAGGGTGCTCGCGAGTGGTGGCCCTGCAAAGATATGCCGCATGATAAATCCGATTCCTCCGACGTTTATATAACGGTGCCCGAAAACCTGGTGGCGACTTCCAACGGCCTTCTGATCAGCAATAATAATAACGGCAACGGCACCCGCACATTTCACTGGCACAATTCCTATCCCATTACAACGTATTTGATATCTCTGGCGATCTCCAATTACCAGAGCTTTACGGACTGGTATGTCAATACCAGCGGCGATTCCATGCCGATAGTGAATTATGTCTATCCCGAGCATTACAACCAGGCCGTCGAAGATATGAATATAACCGCGCAGGCCATAGGCATATATGCGGAGCTTTTCGGGGAATATCCTTTTATTAACGAAAAATACGGGCATTCGGTTTTCCCCTGGGGCGGTGCTATGGAGCATCAGTGCAATACCAGTTACGGTGCCAGTCTTATTACCGGAAGTCATTATTACGACTGGATATTGGCTCATGAACTCTCCCATCAATGGTTCGGCGATATGATAACTTGTGATACCTGGCCGAACATCTGGATGAACGAGGGATTCGCCTCATATTGCGAGGCTCTCTGGACAGAGGAGCTCTTCGGGCACGAGGCTTACCTGAACTATATGAGATATGACAATGGTGTAAACTATCCGAGCGGCCCTATTTACGATCCCTGGCCTCTTTTTAGCGGCAATACGGTTTATAATAAGGGCTCCTGGGTCCTGCACATGCTGCGAGGAGTCATGGGCGAGGAGATGTTTTTCGATGCCATGTATGGATACGCCACCCATCCCAATCATATGCATGGTAGCATCACCACCCAGCAGTTCCAGGCTATCATGGAGCAATATTACGGCAGCTGCCTCACCTGGTATTTCCAGCCCTGGTTATGGGGGGAAAACCGTCCGGATTACGATTATTCATGGATGGCCGAAGATATCGGGGGCGGCCAATATGAGCTTTTCCTCCATATAGACCAGGTACAGAATCCGCCGTCTCCCGAGCTTTTCACGATGCCGATCAAAATATATCCGCGCGTAAACGGTGTCGACACCATGGTAACTGTCTGGAATGACAGTCGCGAGGATGATTTCCGAATCGTATTAAATGGCGATCCTTTATTGGTTCGGTTTGATATTGATGACTGGGTCCTTAAATTCGTGAATCAGGTAAGTTACACCATGAATATTGTGACCACGGAACTGCCTGACGGCGATCCCGGCGTCCCCTACAACGAGGTAATTGAAGCCCGTGGCGGCAGCGGGCAGTATACCTTCACGCTATACGACGGTAGCCTTCCCGACGGGTTGACTCTCGATGAGAACACCGGCGTTTTAAGCGGAACTCCCTTGTATGAGGGTGTTTACGATTTCACCATCCGCTGCACAGATACGACCCCTTATACCGATGACCAGGAATATACGGTAGCTATAGGCATTATAGTCGGCACCGAGGAAGACGAGGTTCCGCAACCTTCGCAATTCGCCCTGATAGGCAATTACCCCAATCCCTTCAACAGTTCGACGGTAGTAAAATTCAGATTGGCAGAGGAGTCCACGGTAAAACTTGATATATACAATCTTCGGGGACAGAAGGTTGAGAATTTGTATGATGGTGTTTTAGGTTCAGGCGAACATGAGGTTATCTGGAATGCGGCTTCGGTGGCCTCGGGCGTCTATTTCTACAAATTGGACGTCGGAAATAGAAGTTCTGTCAAGAAGATGACTTTGATTAAATAAGGGACTGGAAAAGAATTTGAGGAAAAGCCCCGCTTTCAGCGGGGCTTTTTTTAAAATATCTTGAAAAAGCTCTTTAAAACATATAATTTTCTGATCTGTAAACTTAAGAGAACGTGATTAATAAGAAAAAATGAAAAAGACAACTTCACCCTTCGTAGTAAAGAAAAAATCCGCGATCCATGGAATGGGGTTATTTGCAGGGACAGATATTCCGAAAGGCACTCGAATAATTGAGTATGTGGGCGAAAAAATATCAAAAGTCGAATCAGACCGCAGATATCAGAAAGCCCTGGAGAGAAGGCGAAACGGTAACAGTAAAAAGGGAACCGTCTATATTTTTACATTGAACAAACGCTACGATCTCGACGGCGACGTTCCCTGGAACACCGCTGGGTATATAAACCATTCCTGCGATCCCAACTGCGATACGGAGAATATTCGCGGGCATATCTGGATCATTGCCAACAGGTATATAAAAAAGGGCGAGGAGATATCGTATAATTACGGTTACGATTCCGATTCCTGGTATGAGCATCCCTGCCGTTGCGGTTCCAGGCGATGTGCCGGTTATATTATGTCGGAGGAACGCTGGCCGGAGCTTAAACGTAAACTGCTTCAGATCGAGACCGCCACCAGGCTGGCGGGCAAGCCCGGGAAACCAACCACCTCGCCCTATATCAATGTCAGGAGATCGAAAATACACGGCGCCGGGGTTTTCGCCAAAAAAGATATCTCCGCCGATACCGTAATAATCGAATATGTGGGAGAGTTGATAACCAAGAAGGAATCCGATCGCAGGTACCAGATCGCCTGGGAAAGAGCTGAAAAAGGCAACGGCGAAAAGGGGACCGTGTATATCTTCACGCTTGACGACAAGCATGACATAGATGGCGATGTGACCTGGAATACCGCCGGATTCATAAATCATTCCTGCGATCCCAACTGCGAGACCGATATTATTGAGGGGCATATCTATATCATCTCCTTCCGCAATATCTTAAAGGGCGAGGAGTTGTCTTATAATTATGGTTACGATTTCGAATCCTGGCAGGATCACCCCTGTAATTGCGGCGCCGCGAATTGCGTGGGCTATATCCTCGATGAGGAGCACTGGCCCAAACTGAAGCGGAAACTGAAACAGCTCGAAAGCCGGGGGCGGCGCCAGGTGACCGTGAAGCGGTAAATATCGTCGTGTCATTGCGAGGTTCCCGTCGAAGACGGGAACCGAAGCAATCTCTCACTTATAGGCAAAAAGACTTTTGAATTTCATATCAACAGATTGCTTCGTCGTCCCGCTAAGAGCGGGACTCCTCGCAATGACCGCTATTATTAACGCAGTGTTGGATTTCACTGCAATATAACAATGGGACAGAACGATGTTCTGTCCCTACGATGATACGATTATTATCGATTATTACGGCTTATAGTATTTCATCGCCTCCGGCAAAGCGTCTTTTATTTTCCTGATGCGGGTTTCGTCGGAGGGGTGGGTGCTCAGAAACTCCGGCGGGGCGCCCTTTTTCCCGGCGGCCATCCGCTCCCAGAACGCCACCGCCTCGCCGGGGTTGTAGCCCGCCATGGCCATGAAGATCAATCCCAGGTGATCGGCCTCAGCTTCGTGAGTGCGGCTGTAAGGGAGAAGCACGCCAATGGTCGCGCCGACACCGTAGGCTGCCAGAAACAGGTTCTGGGTCTCCTCCTTTTTGGTTTCGAGCGCCTTCGCCAGCGCCATGCCTCCCAGTTGGGTCACCAGTCCCTGGCTCATGCGCTCGTTGCCGTGGTTGGCCACCGCGTGGGCGATTTCATGGCCCATCACCACCGCCAGCCCGGTCTCATCTTTGGTGACGGGCAGGATTCCGGTATACACTACCACCTTCCCCCCCGGCATGCACCAGGCGTTGACCGCAGAGTCCTCGACCAGGTTGAATTCCCACTCATATCCCCTTAAATGATCGGACTCACCCCGGTCGGCGAAATACTGCTCCACAGCCCCCTGGATTTTCAGGCCCGCACCCTTGACCATAGCTGTTTTCTGTTTGTCGGCGCTCAGCTTATTTGATGAGATAAACTCCGAGTACTGCTGGAAACTCATGGTGTTGAGCTCGGAATTGGGAATGAGTAATAACTGTTTACGGCCGGTTACCGGCGCGGTGGCGCAGGATAATAATAGAAGCAATATGGTTAGTACAAGTATTCTCTCGATTTTTGCGTAAATTTTCATTTTTCCCCCGGATTAAGAGTTTATTATTTTCGTGAATATATTCCGCTTGATCCTCTGATGTCAATTATAAATCTGTTTTTCGAATATTGACACCGGGTTTTTAAATTATCATATTAAGTTATGAATTATACCAGGAATAAAGAGGCGCTGCTCCGGCATTTCAAAAAGGACCCGATCGTTTTCGGTTATCATATAGGCGATCTGGACGATTTCTATTTTAAAAACTGCAAATGGGCTACGCTCGGGGAAAACGAAATCGAGGAGGCGATACTTATCTACACCGGGCTGGAGACTCCCGCGATCCTGGCTTTCGGT
>CBFCYP010000052.1:0-18948 GCA_965602185.1 uncultured bacterium | reverse complement strand
TACCGGAGCCTCCTATTATCAATGTATACCTTGGTTTCATGGATGAGGAGGTAAACGCCCGCCTGGCGAAATTAATAGAGAATGAAGACAAAAAAAGCGAAAAAGATAAGCGTCCGGTGATATTGGTCGAACGGGGAAAATTAACCAAAGACGAGCCGATCCTCGAATGGCGGTTAGGCAACTATAAAATAGGCGAAAAGGACACGCCGATTCGTGAAATAATCCATGTTTCTCCGCAGAGAATTGAGGGCGCTCCTCCGGGCGAATCAATCGCCCCTGAAGTTTTGCTGGCCCGGTTGATGGCTGTAGATATGGTGCAGGATATATCAGCTGATAAGGCTCTTAAAGAAAAAACAATAGTAGTTTGTAAGAACTGCGGTATTTCCAGGTCGGCAGGGGACAAATATTGCGAACATTGCGGGATCTCAAACGCCTCGAACATATGTGAGGTATGCGGCCTCTCGTATATGGATTACTTCCCTTCGATGCCGGGATGCGAGCATGGAAAGTCACATATATGGAAAAAATGTACAGGCGAAAACATTCACAAATGGAAGGAAACTGAATGCAAGCCGCCAGGGGCATCTCACGTATGGGTGGAACAGACCGGCGTGGAGTTCAGGCGCGCTTTCGATCTGCTGGAATTGATCGGGCACCGCAAACCCGGGGGGTCGAAAAGCGGGGTTCCTGAAAGTGAGGCGCAAATTGGTGATGGTCCCTGGCTATCGGTCGTCCGCTTCGATATCGGGCCTGATAAATACGAAAAAGCGGAAGATATCCGCGCCCCCATTGTCGTTATCAGGACTCCGGAAATGGGCCTGCAGCCCAGCCTGATGCAGCCTTATATCGAATTTTTGTTTAAAAGCATATCGGGCGCGGCGAGCCAGTTGGCCGCTGAGAAGGTAAAACTGGAGTATAAAGAAAGCAATCCGGAAGCCACCAAACAAGAATTGAATAAGCAGACTGAGGGGAAATGGGAATGGCCTTTGCATGTTTTTCAATTTGGCGCCCAGGGCAGCTGCAGCGCCCAGGAAGAATACAGCCCCGGCAAAATCATCACCGTGATTGCCAGTCTCTTTGTAGGTGTCAATATTGATAAGAACGGGGACACCTGGGCGGTAATCTCGCTCTGCACGCCGGGGGGGATTTATGATTTTGTGCGGGACAAGGCTTCTGTTCTTGCCGGGGATCTGAAAGCAAATGCCGAATTTGCACAGGATTTTGCAGCTGAGATATTCCAAAGACAAAAAGATGACGATAAACATAAAGATTTAAAACTTATAAAGGATAATATTCATATAGATCCGAACAATCCTTATAAGAATGCAGAAAGTAAAATCATTGTCGGCGATACATTAAAAGAAACCATAGATAAGATTTATGAAATATATAAAGATGTATATCCTAAGGATTCTACACCACCCGGAGTCGTAACACTCACTGTTTCTTATTTTGGCGGCGTGGAAGATAAAAAAGCGGCTGACGCTCTTGGTATTTATTCTGTGGGGATGGAGGATTACCATGTTTTGCGAATTCTGCGAAGCGCTTTCTGCCAGGGAATTTCACCATCCACCGATTATCCCATTGTCCTGGGGTGGCGGATTGACCGCGTTCAATGCGACCCGAAAGAAATTGACGGCGAAGTTGAAACCGAATTTGACGATTATATCAAGCGAATAAATGGTTCGCAGGGACCCACCGCATTAATGACCGCCGAGGACTATGCGGATGTGATTGTCTGGGGTCTGAAAGGACTCCTGACTACTGCCATGCCGAAGTGCAGCCGGTGGAATTTTGTCCATCACTATTGGAAGAAAGGTGAAAAGTGGCAGAAACTGCTAAAAGAACACTTCTGGTCTTTTACCTATTATGGATACTGGAAAGATTGGACTTTTGGGGGCTTGAGAGAATTGAGGTTTAAAGTCCCGAATCCATTTCACATTGAAATTGCGACTGATTTTCTGACTGAACTTAGGGAAATAAAGGCAACCAAAGAGGAAAGGGAAAAAAAGGGTGGAGGCTTGGCGCCGCCCGGCGGTATTGCCGATATTTTGATATTGCTTAAAACAGAAGATGATTTGAAGAAATTAAGAGATCTGGCAGACGCTGTTAAGAAGGCATGGGATAAGGAAGAGACGAACAAAGAATATAAAAAAAGTAAAGGTTCGGTACAGCAAAAAAGACCCGTAAGGGTTGCGGAGAAAAGTTATATCGGCCCTGCAGGGACAGAAACAAAAAAAGCCGCCATAGAACTGATGGAATATGTGGGCGAAAACTGCGGTTTTAAAACTGATAAAAGCCGGGGTGGCAAACCACTGCTAAAGACCTGGCTCAGGCCGGGAAAATGGGTGGGTGCCGGGGGCAAGAAGGTTAAAGCGCCAACAACTCAAGATTTGAATGAGGGTAAATACAAAGAGCCCAAATTTGATGGCGCGTGCGTAGATCGTGCCTTCTATAAATCCTGCAATATGATGGCCTTGCAGACCATGGCGGGGAATTTATGGGGCATCTATGTTCCGATGGATGAGTAATCCTCGAAAATTGAGTGATAGTGTTCCGGGCTTCCCGATCTAACCCGATAAAATATCTTGACTTTAGGAGTCTCATGCCCATATTTTCCGCTGGGCATAACGAATATCTTGAATAAGGGAATTTGCCTTAAGAAACATTAGAGAGGATTAGCCGATAATATCATTACATCAAAATGTGCTGTGATTTCACTATATAAAATGGATTAATATGAATATTTCGGAGCTTAGCAAAAACGCCAAAGAGGCTTTGATCGCCGCCCAGGATATCGCTCTCTCCAAAAGGCATACCGAGGTCATGCCGGAGCATCTGCTTCTGGCGGTGCTTAGAAAGCGATCCGGACCAGTCGAGTCGTTGCTGTCATACCTGGATAAGAATATGGTCCTGCTTCAATCCATTATCGAGATGGATATGGAGGGTTTCCCGAAATCGGAGATGGCAAAGTTGAAGCTTCCCATGTCACCGTTGATCGAGGATGTGATCTCCGCGGCAGACCTGGAACGGGATAATTTTAAGTCACCCAAAATCGGATGCGAGCATATACTTCTGGCATTACTCGATTCGGGCTCCAGCATTTCGCCCGAGCTTATCGCGAAAATGGAGATTTCCAAAGGCGAACTTTACAGGGCTCTGGGTGAAATGCCCGAAGAGATGCAACCATCGGCTGGTGTATCCGACGAGTTAATAAGCGTAACCGGCACCAGCAACTATTGCCGAGATTTGACGGCCCTGGCCAGTGCCGGCAAACTTGATCCCGCCATCGGTTATGAAGATAAGATGGTGGAGATTTTGCAGATTCTGGTGCGCCGTCATCGCTCCAATCCTATTCTGGTCGGCCCGGACGGTGTGGGAAAATCCGCTCTTTTCAGGGGATTCGCCCAGCGAATGGTTGACGGCAATCTCCTGGGTGAACTGAAAGCAAAAAGGCTCTTACAGCTTGATATAGATGAGATAACCTCCGGAATAAAATACAGAGGCGAATTGGAGGAAAAGTTCAGAACCGTCCTGGAGGGCATCAAGGAATCATCCAAAAGCACTATCCTCGCGATCGATGATATTCATGAATTGCTGACCGCCTCACCGACCGGCGGACCGCCGGAGATGGTGGGACCCTTGAAGGCTTTCCTGGGCAGGGGTGAGATTACGGTTGTAGCCTCAACCAACGAAGAGGATTTCACCCGGCATTTTTCGCTGGATAAAGGGCTCGCCGCTTTATTCCAGAGAGTTAATATCCAACCTCCGGACGTTGAACGGGCTCTTAACATTATCTGTGGAATAAAAGCCGGGTATGAAAAACATCATGGCCTGCAGATTACCGACGAGGCCATAGGCGACTCCGTAAAGATGTCGAAAAGGTATCTCGGAGGTCGCATGCTTCCCGATGTCGCCATCGATGTCCTGGATGAAGCGGCATCATTGTTCAGGCTGGTTTCCCAAAACCTCAAAGGCAGACTTGAAAAAACGATAAAACAGATTGAAGGCGGGGATGGCAAGGATACTGATGGTATTTTGGTGGAATTAAAAGATATTTATGAGAACTGCTCCTACAGACCTGAGATAAAAGCGCTTGCTATTTCCATTCCCGAGGAAGCTAAATCTAATTCGGAACTCGCCGAACCGGCAAAAAAGATTCTGGATGGTTTATCCAATATAGAAAAAAAGGTAACTTCCGACGACGTCGCCCGTACCGTATCCCGCTGGACCGGAATACCCCTGGCAAAAATGAGAGAAGATGAAGTACAGAAAGTCCTTCACATGGAAGAACACCTTTCCAAACGGGTTGTGGGGCAGGACGAAGCCGTGCGGGTAATATCGGAGGCTGTACGCAAGGCGCGAGCGGGGCTAAAAAGGCCCAATCGTCCTATCGGGGCGTTCATATTTCTCGGTCCCACGGGTACCGGTAAAACCGAGCTGGCCAAGGCTATCGCCGAATTCTTATTTAATGATGAGAAAAATATCGTCCGGATGGACATGTCCGAGTATATGGAGAAACACAACGTCGCCAAGCTTATCGGAGCGCCGCCCGGATATGTCGGGTATGAGGAAGGCGGCTTGCTGACCGAATCGGTAAAAAGGCAACCCTACTCGGTGGTATTGTTTGATGAAATTGAAAAAGCGCACGTGGATATATTTAATGTCCTCCTTCAGCTTCTGGATGATGGACGATTAACGGACGGCAAAAATTGCACTATTGATTTTTCAAATACCATAGTAATTATGACCTCCAATTACGCGGGAATGGAGATTGTAGAAAAAGACCGCAAAAAAGAATCTTTTACCCAGGAAGAGCTGCGTGAACTGATGCTCAGAAAATTCAAGCCGGAGATACTGAACAGGATTCAGGAGGTAATAGTCTTCCATACATTGAACAAAGAATCATTGAAGGTTATTGTCGATATTCAGGTTAACGAGGTGAGAAAACTCCTATCCGATAAGGATATTAGACTTCAGCTGACGCAGGAAGCTGTCGATAAATTATCCGAAGATGGTTATGATTTTGAAATGGGCGCCCGGCCGCTTCAAAGGTTGATTGAGAAAGAGATACTCTCCAGGCTATCCGTGAAAATTATTACGGGGGAAGTAAAACCCGGCGACCGGATAGAAATCAGCGTTTCGGAGGGTGGTTTTAAAATAGACGTTTTGCAGGAATAAGAATTTATAATTTAGGCGAGGTGCCGCTCGCAATAAACGGAGGATATTATGCCGCAGAATAAGCCCCATATTGGAGGAGAAGAGGTTAAACAGGACTCCGGCGCGATCCCGATAGAAGGTTTACCGTCAAACAAGACCCTTTATGTCGCCAAGCTGAACAATGAAGGGCCCGATGTAACTCCTCAAAAATGTAAGAACCTGAAAGAGGTTTTTAAGACCTATAAACCTGCTCAAGAGGTATCGATAACCAATCGGGAGGGCGCTGAGGAAACAATCGAACTCAAATTCAATGCCATGGAGGATTTTACCCCCAAAAACGTGATGGCTCAATCGGAAACGATTACTCAGGCGAACAATGAAAAAGAAGTGCTCGATGATCTGGCCAAGCAATTGAATAAAAACACCGCGCTGAAAAGACTATTGGCTGATCCCGCCAAGAAAAAGCTATTTCTGGAGTTGATAGAAAAGAACCTGGAACTGCTGGGCGGATCCGTAGAAGAATGAAGAAAATGATATTTATAGCATACAATCCTGGAGGATAATAAATGGCGGATGAAGAAAAATTGCAGCCCGCTGCAGATGATAACGAGGCTTCAAAGCAGGCACCTGCCGAAGCCAGGCCGACTGTCGATCCAAGCGCAAGAATCGGCGAACTGGTCAAAGAATTCGAAAAGGAAAAACTTCCGTTTAAAAAAATCGAGGGATTGATGCCGCAGGTAAAGGCCTCCAGCGGCGAGACCATGGTGGGGCTGTCGGTACTTAATCCCGCGAAAAAAGACGCCAGACATAAGTTTTTGACAAGGCCCCAGTTTGAGGAATCGCGAAAGCTTATGGCGCAGCGCCTTGCCCTGTGGCGCAAAATGCTTTCATCGAGTGAAGATATTGAGGATCTGCGCAATACCGCGGTACTGGAGGGTCAGGCCCTGGAAGAGAATATAAATTCGAACATGGCCACAATATATGAAGAAATAAAACCGTTGGAAATGTCGTATAGAAATATCCAGCAATTCTTTGGCAACAGTTCGCCGTCGGGAGATCCGGTAAACGCTCATTTTTCTAATGTGTCTTTGGATGAACTTATCGATCCCGATAGCGATTCCTTTAATGAGCTGGCTGAATTTGTTAAGAAACCTTTCAGGGCTTTCAGCTTGAATGATTGTTATTCGATTATGGTGGTCCCCGGATTTCTGGAAGATATTCCCAATATCGATAAGTTTTCCAAACTCGGCGAGGAAAATAAAGTCCATGTATTTACCGATCTGCCCGATTTCGAAACCTATGAGGAAGCCGAGGAGCAGATGAACGGTCCCGCTCTTGAGGGCCTGGCGGGTTCGACTCCCGAAAAGGCGCATTTGTCGGTAGCGGCGAACTGGGTTCTGGGAAGAGCGAAAAATCGTTATGAAGAGGAAGATATGTGGCTTCCCCCGTCGTCGGTTTTAGCCGGCCTGATATACAAACAGGATACTACGGTGGGCATGCAGCAGCCCTGCGCCGGTTATCAATATGGAGCGTCCGATTCGGTTAAGGCCGCACGTTTTGAGGTTGATCGAGCCGTGGGCGCCAAGGAGTTTTTGAGCAAGGGCGTTATACCGTCGGTTCTGTGGGACGCCAAGGTGCGATTCCTCGGCGATTGCTCGCTATTCAAAGGCGAGTCCTATGATGTCTACGCCACCAAGAGAACGGCGGACTATATTTCCAAAAATGTTTGTCACTATCTGAACAAGCAGACCTTTAAACTGATCGACAATACTCTTCTCGAGAGAGTTAAAAAGGACGTTTACGATTTCGCGAGGGCTAACGCGGGTAAGGGAAAGCTGATCAGCGATTTTACTCTGGAGGTCTCATCGACACCGGAGCAGAGAGCAAAGCATATTATCGATGTCAAATTGAATATTACGCCGTTTACATCGGTCAGGCAATTCGATGTTTATCTAACGGCGCGGCATTCGGAAGATGGTGATTTTACCGAAGTCGAAATGAAATAATTTGTATTAAAGGAGGATACTTATGGCTCACACACCTGATCTGTTTATTGAGGGTGAAAGAATACCGAAAGTTAAAGCGGTTTCTTACGAGGTTACCACCGCCAAGGATGTCAGGGGAAAACCCTCGGACCAGGCCCGTCTGGCAAAAATTAGCGTTACGAGAGAGGCGGATGATAACAACACCATTTTCCGCTGGGCCTGCCGTTCAACCGCGGATAATTTCAAAGGTGGTGAAATCGTCCTGAAAAATCCACGGGATGGACAGGAGATGAAACGGTTGACATGGAACGACGGCTTTATCTTAAAATACAAGGAAACCTATCCGGATTTTGAGGCAAGCAAATCCAACCAGGTCTATGAGGAATTCGAAATTTCCGCTGAGCTTGTATCGGTCGGTGATGCCGAGCTTTTCAGCAACTGGGAGGACAGAGCTTAATTAAGAAATTAGCAGGGCGGGTACAGACACCCGCCCTCTTAGCATTAAACTATATGAATAAATAGATTATGGTTCCATCAAAAATCGAATTAATGATAGATAACAGGGATGTTCCCGGTCCGGTTGTTGAGTCGTTTGAGCTTGAACAGGTCCTCGGCAATCATCATCATTTCAAAATTGAGTTGCGGCGCCGGGCGGAGTTGGAAAAAGTCTTCGGGAAAACCATGGAAGACAACCTTAACGCCTGGCTTTCCAAAACCGTCAGCGTGAAAATCACCCATACAGAAGGCTCATCGGCCGATCCCGGAGAGGTTAGATTTATCGGGATTATAACGGAGATTAATTTCACCAGCAAGGTCGATAGCCTGGGAAATATATTCATTGCCGGATACAGTCCATCTATAATTCTGGATCTGAATAAAATGCATCATATCTGGTGCGATACCAGCTCCAGCGCCATAATAAACCAGCTTGTCTCCAATGAAGGATTGCCGAATGCCGATATATCCGTTTCCGGGGGAATCTCCCAGCCGGGATTTTTAGCCTACAATGATACCGCGTTCCGGATTATAAAATATCTTTCGGGATTCGAGGGGTGGTGGATGTATTATGACGGATTGAGTTTTCATGTCGCCCAGGATCTTCCGGACGATAAGATCGAATTGAAGGCGAATCATCTTGATTCCTTTACCGTTGAAGTCGATTCTACGAAACTGAAGGATCTTTCCGGGAGTGCGTTCGAGTATAAACAGGGGAGTTGGTTTTCCTCCAACGCCCCCAACCTTAATCCCTCAAGTATACCCCTGGGGAAAGCCGCGTCGGATGCTCCCAAACTTTCTAGTACCACCGAAAGCGTTTTGCTCCAGCACAACCCTGTATCTCAAAAAGATCTCGATCAACAACTGGAGACGATTTCAAAAAAGTCGAACGCCGGTCTTTTGAAATCCCGCGGAACTACCGATCGTCTCGGATTGAGTCCCGGGAAGAGCCTGACGATCTCCTGGACGCCAAAGAAACAGGTCACCGAATCCAGACGCGAGGAAAGCTTCAATGGCCTATACCTTCTCGTAAAAGTTGAACATACATATAAAGACGCCAAATATTCATGCGATTTTAAGGCGGTGGCCCGGGATCTGGCCAATCCCTATTACCAGGATGATTCATTCCCCAAAAGCCTTATCGAACGCGCCTGGGTTACCGACGTAAGCGATTCTGAAAAAAATAAGCTCGGCGCCGTAAGGGTTAGATTTGATTGGAAAACGGAAGGAGCTGACGGAATTGAATCGCCTTTCATCAGGGTGTGCCAGCTTCAGGCGGGCACGGACGGCAATAATACTCACGGCACCTGGTTACTGCCGGAGGTCGGGGACGGCGTCCTGGTTTCGATCCGGGGACGCCACCTGGAAAACGCTGCCGTCATAGGTTCGTTATATGATGGATCTCATCAACCCCGGAAAGATATGTATACCGATAATAATACCGTAAAAGCTATCAGCACCAAATCGGGCAACGAAATCCTGTTTAACGATACCGAGGATAAAGAGCAACTGATTATGAAAGCCAAGGGCGGAGCCTGCTCGATTCAGATGGATTCGTCAAAAAACGGCGAGCAAATATCGCTGGCCGTCCAGAAGGACGGCGCCAGTATCGTAATGGACGGGGCCAGCGGCAAGGAGCAGATAAGTTTCGCCAGTAAGGGGTCTGCCTGCAGCATATCCATGAGTGGTTCGAAAAGATCGGTTAAAATCGAAACCGATGGTTCTATCATATTGAAAGCCAATGAAATCACGCTTGACGCCAAAATGGCCCTGAACTTGAAAGCCCAGACTCAGATAAAACAGAAAGCCGGCGCTACGATGGAAATTGATGGTGGGGCTATGTTGACGGTTAAAGGCGGCCTTGTTAAGATAAATTGAAGATGATGGATTTTTTTGAAAGCCTGATTTAATATGGATAATACATATCTGGATTTGCCCCTGCGGTTCGATGGTTCTAAATTCAAAAACACTTCAGTAAGCGATTCAATTACTAAAGTCGTATCGATTATAATTTCGACTCCCAAAGGTTCGGTGCTGTGTGATAAAGAATTCGGAACGAACCAGCTGGATCCCGACGAAGCTCTGGTGGAGATGGAAACATTAAAAGAGGACCTGGCCAAAACCATTAAATCCGCGCTGGAGAGAAGTGAACCCCGTTTGGGGAAGATTTCGGTTAAAATACAGGGTGGGATGAAACCCGATAAAACCGGAATATTGCCGTTGAAAATAATAATAACCGCAACCGAGATTTCGACGGGAAAAGTATTCAAGTTGGAAAAGACATTAACGGAGGATTATTATAGAACGCCATTTCCAGGGAGAATGGGCTGATCATCTAACCAGCGAGGAGATTCTCGAAAGACTGTACGAGGATGCTCGCGGCATCTGGCCCGATTTTTCCACCACGCCGCAACAGATTGATCCTGTTGTTCATATGATGTTCAGAGCTGTGGCCAGCAAGCTGAAGGATGTTAACGACAGGATAAATAATATTTCCGAGTCGATAATTAACGATCTTGCCTGCCGCATATTTTTTGACGGGCTGCTTCATCCTATTCCGTCATCTACCATTCTGAAATTTTCAACCGGATCGAGTATCACCGGCGCGGATATCCTGACCGAAGCCTGCTGGGTAAATACAGCAATTCAACCCAGCGTTACTTTTTATTTCTCGCCAGTCGAGCCGAAAGAGCTGTATCCTGTCGAGGCTGCGTTTGCGTTTTCGATCAATGCCGAGGGTATAAACGTACTGTGGACGAATCCCGAATGGGAGGGCCGGGGTGAGTTTTTGGGCCATTTTGAGATGGAAAAAACAACCTCCATCCCCGTGGATAAAGATCATATTTATATCGGTTTAAAATCCGCGGCTCCGGACCTTGTTGTTCCGCAAACCGATATATTTATACAGGCTTCTCCTGCTTTACTCGAATATTTAAGGTGGAGCCGTTGGAGGTTTGCCGGAAAAGACGGCGTTTTTGACGACCCTGTGGTGCCCGGTCGGGAAAAATTGAAGAAAATCCGTGATAAGAGCGCGGTTCCTGAACTTTCGGTATGGGGTCACAATTTTTATCCGTTTGAACATAAAGAGGAATATCGGGAATACTTTTTCGATGTCCGGAAGGGTATGGCCGGCGATGCGCCATCGCAATTACGCCGGATACTTTCGGGTGCGAGCGTCGAGCTGCTGGACAATCTCGGTCCCCTATATTGGATTCAGGTTCAATCGGATAGAAAAATACCCTTGCAGGAAATAAAAAGCTTCGAGCTGGCCGCCACCAATTGTGTAGTCGGATTGAATGCGCATTATCTGAAACAGAATTATTTTTATCATGGACCGGGGCCGATGGAAATCAGACCCCAGAATACGGCCGATGAGATTTTCGAGATAGTGTCATTGGATGACAATCATGGTCGCGACTATGCCAATGTTTATACGGCATCGGGGGATGGCGAAAATAAAAATTATTTCGTCCCGAGAATTGACGGGAACGTATTAAGTCTGATTGTCAACCCGCTCGAAGCGGGGCCGATTCCCGATAGATTCTCTCTTTCTTATAGAATATCATCGGGGGATATCGCGAACGGTATCAACGCCGGTTTATTAAATTCGCTTTATAATCCTCATCCGGGAATAGAGTCTGTTATTAATATTACAAAGACGAAAGGCGGCACGTCCGCCAGATCTTTCAAGGATATGATCAAGGCCTTTCCCAGGGTCTTGCAGTCTTACAACAGAGCCGTCGTCCCATCCGATTTCGAATCCCTCGCCATTTCATTTGATAAAAGGATTGTATCGGCGGAAGCCAAGCCCGGATCAATTGAGAGGAATGGTGTCCTGCGCGGTTGTATCGAGATGGAGGTGGATATGGGGGGGGCCGGTTTTGATCTTCCTGAAGAAGGATCGCTGTTTTTATCGAGGTTGGCGAAATTTCTGGAGATGAGAAGTCCCATAGGTACCGTGGTTACGGCCAGGTTTTCTGATTGACGATATGCTCTCGCCTTTTAAAATGCCCGATTTTTGCGCTCGTCCCGAGGGCAAATCCAAATCTCTGAAGGACGCCTATATATTTTTGAGAAAACAGGAATTCCCGGACAAAAATTTATTTATCTTTACGCAGGGCGAATTTAGTAAATTCAAAGGAGAAATACTCGAACAGCAACCCCTGGCGGGTGAAATGATATATCCCGAGAACAAAATAACGCTCATAGCCGCGGTTCCCGGAATTTGTCATATTATGCCTGATTTATTCACCGATCAAAGAAGCGATTTTTTGAGTGATGATAAGGATCCTCGGCACGGCGTCAAATACCTGTTTGCGATTTTTGACAGCATGTTTTTGAAAATACACTGCAGACTGGAATGGATAAGGGATATATATGCCGGCATGTATCAATCTGCGCGATTCATTGAATATTTAAACTCGATTTTCTTTGTCTCCGAGCGGGACGCTGACAAATCCGATTTTAGATCCCTCGGGTTTATTCTGTCGCGGCTGTCCCGCTTTCAGGGAACCGAGGGAGCGTTGCGCGTTTTCTTTGAGTCGGCCACGGGATTAAAGGTCAATACCGAGATTTCAGGCAATCAAAAAATCCCGGTTCCGTCCGGCGCTGTTAAGGGCCTTGGCGGAGAGACCAGGTTGGGCGACAATTTATTTGTAGGCGACGAATTCGAGGGCGAAAAACCGGAATTAAAGCTAAATTTGCTGCTTGACGGATCGACAGATGTTCGGAAAGCATTAAAAATAACCGAGGATCGGGAGTTTCTTGAAAATATTTATAGATATGTTCTCCCATTTTACATAAAAGGGTGTGAAACTCTGGTAGATCCCGAAAGCGAGGGGCTGGAGTTCGAAAACGGAAAGTCGTATCTTGGATTTAATACGTCATTAAATCCGGCTGAATATGAAAGAGGTTGACAGCGATTCTCCGGTAATCTATCTTAAGTGGGTAAAAAGGTTCGATAATTTTTAAAGGCGACGCTGAAAAAATGGAAAAATCGAGAAAATCCGGAAGATTATTGTCCGTCAATTGGCAGGACGGCATGTTGATCAAATCCAGTCATTTCGATGAGCAGGAAGGTTATTTTGAAAATTTAAACCGCTGGATCATTAGAAACAACGCTGTTTTTTACGGACTGACCCGGCCGGCGGACATGTCCGCCCGCTCATTCGACGCGCGTATAGACCATGATGGACAAAACTGGGTGGTGGTTCTTTCCAGGTGCTATGGTTTCACTGCCAGCGGAAAAATAATCCAGATTGATAACGAGTTTGATAACGATATTAAAACCGGACCGATTACGCCCGGCGACTCCGAAAAACTCCCGGTGTATGTGTATGCCGACGGGTCGAAAAAAAATACCGGGACCCCGGCCGGAACTGACCTGTCGACAAGGTACCCTTACCGCTGTTTTGACTATCGGCTGATTGTGGGCGAAGTGGTTGATATCGATCCTGCCGATTGCCTGAAAATCTGTGAAATTATTTTTACTCAGGATAGACCCGAGCTTTCAATGGATTTCATACCGTCCTGCTCCACCATAGGAGCGCATCCTGTCTTATCTGATCATTGCCATAGAATTAAGGGTATCCTGACTCAGGCTCGTCAGAACGCCTTAAACGGATACAGGGCGTTCGTAACCTCGGCGCAGGGAGAGAGCGGCAAATTCGGACCGGAGCATAAACTGTTCCGGGATATATTGTCAGACCTGTCCATCAAGCTCGGCGCAATGTTGAAAGTACATCCCAGACCCGATCTGCCGGTTTCTCCTTATTATTTTGTTTTATACTATAAGGAAATATTCGGAACCGTGGAATCGATGTTGGAAACTTTTGGTGACGCCGCCGATATGCTAAAAAAGAAATATGCCGACAACGAGTTGTATTCCAGGTTTATTGAGGACATGACCGCCTTCACCAATACCAGATATAACCATCAGGAAATCGGCCTGACGATCAAATCCTTGATTTTGCTGATGAATAATTTTGTTGAATTTATAAATTTGATCACCGATCTGGCGGGAGCTTTACCCCAGGCGGGCAAATTACTCCATTATCGACAAAAAGACTATATGTTGCAGAGTTTCAGTTCCATCGATACTCAGGCCGAAAGGGATGGCGTAACTATCAGGATTGAGGGATTGAATAACATAGTTTCCCGCGATATCATCGCGACTATCAAGAAAGATCTATTCAGCGGCGTCGATTATCGATATATCATGGTCAAAATCGGCGTGAACGAAAACTCTACTCCCGGCAGAATGGATCCCGTTAACGTTGACGCGGAAAATTCGCCCGAAAATCTGATTTTAAAACCGATGGAGGATCTTAAAAGCCAATCGTTAAATGCGATAAATTTGAATTTGAGAGGTAATTTTAACGTCCAGGCATTATCCGATCTGGGCATTGATAATCTGGCTGTTTACGTGTATTAGGAAAAGCAATGGAAGAGTCGGACAGGCATAAAGCGATTCAGATTCTATTCGGGTATATTGACGATTACGAAGGGGGGAGTAAATTCGAGGGTGAGGAGTTTATCAATTATTTCGAAAACGTGCTGGCTCATCTGAAGTTGGTTCGTGATCAAAACAGCCTGGATATAATCAAAGGGGTCGATGACACTCTGGTAACGCAATTCGACAAGGTGCCCTTTACTTCGCCCACCGGAGGTACGGATATCAGATATTTCACCGCGCATATCCTGGCTACATTTTTCCCAATATTGATTCCCATGTCGGCTCAATTCCAGGAGGCTTATAGATTCTGCCTTAAAATGCGTCAGACCAGATCGGACCTGGACTTTATGGAATCGGAATTGACGCCAAATCTCTTTCTCAAAGATATACTTAAACGTTCCAATGAATTGAGATATTATTTTCTCACCAAAGTTTCCGAGATGCAAAATTTGAATAACGATCCTGTAATATTAGATGATCCTTACTATCAAAGTCTGGATAAATTGCGGGAGGTTGCCCCATCCAAATTGCTATTATCGTTAAGACGACGTCAATTGAAATCGGATTATAAAGAGCTCCTGCAGGATAAAAACTCCGCCGAATACAAGCTGTTGGAGTATAACGTCTTTTCAAAGCTGGCTGATTCAAGCCTGATATATCAGGATATTCTCCATAAAATGGGATATATACGGGCCGAGTTGCCGATCGCCGATCGTCTGAAGCGAATTCTGATAAACCTGATTCAGTTTATTACCGGAATCGTTAAAGCCCCCAGATATATGTTTTTTATTTTCAATAAAAGCCGGGGTAACTATATTTATTTCACATTAACCGTCTTGATAATTGTGATAATATTGGTAAGTATTTTCCAGTGGTTGGGCAGTTATAACGAAAAGAAATTGGAAAATTTCGAACAGAAAATAGAATCTTTAAGATAAATTCCATATTATCCTTCTTTTTCCTGCATTATATTCCGATAATAATTAAATTCAATTTACCCTATAAATTCGCATTTCGCATCTAAATCATGACGATTTCCGGATAATATCTATTTGAGTTGCCTGCCGGTCACGTTTGACTTATATGCCTTGAAACTACGGATTTAAGATTTTAATTATTCCCGGATACTATTGCCCGATAGACATTAAATTGATCGCAAGTAGCGAAGACCGTAGATTAATTCGATATCTTAAACGATTAAGAAGGCTTCGACGCGGTAAGGATATTTCTTTTTCGGATTATGGCGATGGTGCCAACCGTTAATAACAGCAGTGAAAAGATTATCATACCCCATTCGGAGAGCGTCGGGATCGGCATGGGGGTTTGCTCAACGGTAACATTGAAATAACAGGTATCTGTAAATCCTGCCGGGTCCGAAGCAATCACCTCGACTATCGTCGTACCGACATTAAACCAGGAGTTTGACGGCGGATTAGAGACTACCGTGGCGCTGTCACAATTATCCTCCGCCTCCAGTATAAACACGACAAACGCGCTATCCTGGTCAAGGCTTACGTAAACGATTGTATCGGGGGGGCACGGCGCAAGAGGAGGTTCAACATCGCTTACGCTGATTTCGAACAGGCACGTGTCAGCATGACCGGAGCTGTCTATAGCAATTGCGGTTACCTGGGTTGTGCCCACCGGGAAGAAATCGCCGGAAGGGGGAATTGTTGATATCACTGCGCCCGGGCAATTGTCGGTTACGTTCACTGAAAATGATACGTTCGCCCCGCATTGTCCGGGATCATTATCGACAAATATGTTTGCCGGACACTCAATAACCGGTGCGATAGTGTCATTGACGATAACGCTGAAATAACAGGTATCGGCGTTCCCGGAGCTGTCGACAGCCGTCATTACAACCTCAGTAATACCAACCGGGAAGAAACTACCGGAGGGTGGATTGGCCGCGACCATTACACCGGGGCAATTATCGTCGGCGGTCGCCGAAAATATAACGGTTGCTCCGCACAGGCCCGGATCGTTATCCAGTGCCGTGTCGGCGGGGCAGCTGACCGCGGGCGGCTCCGTATCGTTAACAGTAATATTGAAATAACAGGTATCGACATTTCCGGTACTGTCATTTGCGACCGCGGTCACCCGGGCCACGCCTACCGGGAAAAAACTCCCTGACGGAGGGTCGGTTGTGATGTTCACGTCGGTGCAATTATCTGTAGCCGCTATCGAAAACACCACAGTCGCGCCGCATTGATCCGGTTCATTCTCTACTATTGTATCGGCCGGGCAGGCTATAATAGGTGGCTCCGCATCGTTGACTGTAACATTGAAATAACAGGTATCAGCATTGCCCGAACTATCTATTGCCGCTACGATTACCTGAGACGTCTCGACCGCGAAGAAACTCCCCGATGGAGGATCGGCCAAAACGGTTGCGCCGGGACAGTTGTCGGCTACGTCTATGGCAAATGTTACGGCCGCGCCACATTGGCCGGAATCACTCCCGACAACGATGTCATCCGGACAGATCGGCAGGGGGGGTTCGGTATCGATAACCGTTATGTTGAAATAACAGGTATCAACATTTCCGGCATTATCACTTGCCACGACAGTTACGGGAGTTACGCCATTTAGGAAGAAACTCCCGGACGGCGGATCGGACGAAACGGTCGCGCCGGGGCAGTTGTCGTCCGCAGCCATAGTAAACGATACGGTCGCGCCGCACAGACCCGAATCATTCCCGACCGTCGTATCGGGCGGGCAAATGGCGAAGGGAGTCTCGGTATCATTAACCGTAATATCGAAAAAGCATGTATCCGCATTTCCGGAGCTATCGGCGGCGATTACTGCTACGGTGTTAACGCCGACGGGGAAGAAACTTCCCGACGGGGGATTTGCCGAAACGGTTGCACCGGGGCAGTTGTCGGTTGCATCTATAGCAAATGTTACCACTGCGCCGCATTGAACGGAATCATTTTCAACAATAATATTATCGGGACAAATCGGCACCGGCGGTTCGGTGTCCATAACGATCATGTTGAAATAACAGGTATCGGCATTACCGAATCCGTCAATGGCTATTGCCTGCACCGGAGTTAAACCCAGATTTAAAAAACTGCCTTCCGGCGGATCGGTAATCAGTCGGAATCCGGGGCAATTGTCGGAGGTATTTAGATTATAATCAGCTACAGCCCCGCATTCCCCGGAATCGTTGCCGACTACTTGATCGCCGATGCAACCCGCAACAGGCGGCTCGTTATCATAGACGCTGATAAAGAAATAGCAGGTATCCGCGTTGCCCGAAGAATCCGTAGCAACCGCCTGCACGTAGGTTGATCCCGTCGAGAAGAAAGATCCTGAAGGCGGGTTTGAAGATACGGTCACTCCGGGGCAATTGTCAGCCGCGTTTAGCGAGAAATCAACATGTGCGCCGCATAAACCGGTCTCGTTTATAAGAGCGGTATCGTTCGGGCATATGATTTCGGGAGCTTCACTATCCATGACGGTAATGTTGAAATAACAGGTATCGGCATTGCCCGAATCGTCAGTCGCGATTACTTCCACCGGTGTCATACCAATAGCGAAGAAACTTCCCGAGGGTGGATTCGATATTATATTTGAAATCGAGCAGTTGTCCAGGGCGCTAACGGCAAAGGAAAAGTCCGCGCCGCACTGTCCGGGATCGGTTTCAATAACCGTATCCGCCGGACAACCCGCAACAGGCGGTTCGATATCATTTACGGTAATATTAAAATAGCAGGTGTCGGAGTTGCCTGAAGAATCGGAGGCGATGACTTCAACCTGAGTTACTCCCGCGGGGAATAAACTGCCGGAAGACGGATTTGACGTAATCGTCACCGCGCCGCAGTTGTCTACGGCAGACGCGCTAAAGGCCACCGCGGCCCCGCATTCGTCCGGATCATTGTTTATGACGGTATCCGCCGGGCAGGTCACAACCGGAGGTTCATTGTCATTAACGGTTACATTGAAATAGCAGGTATCGGCGTTTCCGGACGAATCGATCGCTATGACTTCAACCGGTGAAACCCCGACCGGGAACGAACTTCCCGAGGGGGGATTAGAGGATACGGTCGCTCCGGGGCAATTGTCCGTCGCGTTTATCGAGAATAACACTACCGTTCCGCATTGTCCGGAATCGGCCTCTGCAGCTGTATCCGCGGGACATACGGCAACCGGCGGTTCCGTATCATTTACTGTAACGTTAAAATAACAGCTGTCGGCGTTGCCCGTGGAATCGGTCGCGATTATAGTTACCGGGGTTGTCCCGATATTGAAGAAACTCCCCGGAGGGGGATTTGACGTTACGGTTCCGCCAGGACAATTATCGGAAGCGTTTAATGGATATGAAACGTAAGCGCCGCACATTCCGGCCGAATTACCGACCACCGTATCAGCGGGACAAAGGGCGATAGGAGGTTCATTGTCAATAACCGTTATATTAAAATAGCAGGTATCGGAGTTACCTACAGCATCGATAGCGATAACCTCTATTTGCGTTATACCGATCGGGAACAAGCTTCCGGAACCCGGATTCGAAATAACATTTACCCCCGGACAATTATCGGTGGCGTCCGCCGTAAACGAGATTATTGCGCCGCACTGTCCGGGGTCATTAACTACAGATGTGTCCGCGGGGCAGATTACGGCAGGCGGTTCGTTATCGTTTACGGTAATGTTGAAGTAACAGGTGTCGGAGTTGCCGGACGAGTCAGATGCGATCACTTCCACCGGGGTAATACCTACGGGGAAAAGGCTTCCCGAAGGCGGATCAGCGATAACCGTAGAACCGGAACAATTATCAGTCGAGTTTATGGAAAATGACACGGTAGCCGTACATTGACCGGAATCTTTTTCAACTGTCGTATCGGCGGG
>CBFCYP010000051.1:0-19110 GCA_965602185.1 uncultured bacterium | reverse complement strand
ACAGCTAAAGAATGTAACCGGGCATTGGAATTACATAGCAACGCAATACTTATAGGGTTTTCCGGTATAAAGTAAGCCAGGGAGGAATGTCCTATTCCTCCCGTATGGCCGTACGCCGTTTTATTATTTGTAGTACTGGTCATAATTCCGAGGCCGTACTTGACCCTGCCGCTTCGCTGAGACGGCGTTATCATATCCGTAAATAGAGATTCGGACAGTACCCGGTTATTGAAAAGCGATTCCAGCCACAGGGCAACGTCCTCGGCGGTTGCATGAATGGCTCCCGCGGTCCATACCGAACTGAAAAGGCCCCGAAGCGGCGGGGGAGACACCAGTTCGTTTATATCCGCGGGGACGCCGGTCGTATCCATCACAAACCAGAGGTGCGCCATTCTCTCCGAGGGGTAGATCTCATCGGGATACAGGTATGTGTTGGTCAAATTTTGAGGATTCAGGATTTTTTCCCTGAGTTCGTATGCCACGGTATTGCCGCTAATCTCTTCTATTATCTTGCCCACTAGAATGTAGTTCGTGGCCGAGTAGCCCCAGCCGCCGTCCGGTTTAAAGGTCGGTTTCCGGAGGAACGATTTCAACAGCTCATCCCCGGTCCAGAGCGTGTCCGGATAATTGAATAAGGCCGCGCTGTAATCCGGATGGGACATGTAGTTATAATGACCGCTGGTGTGGTTCAGTAGCTGACGAATCGTGGCGGATGGTTCGACATTCTCAACATCATAGATCCAGCGCCCTATTCTGTCGTCGAGGGAGATTTTACCCTCCTCTACATACTTGAGAATGAGGGCGGCGATATAGCTCTTGGTTACGCTGCCGATTCCGAACAGCATATCGGAGGTGATGCTGTCGGTCTCCGACGACATACCGCTGACGCCCCTCCATATCCTGTTTTCGGGCAGGATCACCGCCGCCGATATGCCCTTGATATTCATCGATTCCCGGTAGTCGTCCAGGATTGACTGCAACTTCCCGCTCAACTCACTATCGACCGCTTTCTTTTCCGCTTTTTCCGGGGCTTTTTTCTCCCCGCACCCGTTTACAAGAAAGGTTAGAACAGCTATCGAGGCTAACGCAAAAAAAATAAATATTATTCTGTTTTTGCCGGACATGTTTTCCTCCATTAGTTAGATGAATTGCCATAATTCCGCGAAATTTAATAAAAAGATTCGGCTAAGTCATTAATTAATTATCCGCTTTTCAATAGGCGATATAAAAAGTAGGTCGGGTTCCGAATCCGTCATAAACGGATGAGAAACCCGACACCCAGACGTCAGGTCACGCCCCGCCAAAGGCGGGGCTACGACCTGACGGAACTATTAACATGGCGTCAAATCCCGGAAGGATTTGACCTACGGCTAATTTCGTGGGATATCTACGGTTATTTTGCCGGTTTGTGTAATTTGATGGCTTAAAATATAATTGAGTTCAATTTTACGATCTTCGTAATTTTGCGGTAAGATAATTTTAAAAGTATTATCTGAACACCTCCATTTTAGCCACATATTTTCCTCGATCAGCTGGGGGCCAAAAATAATATTCCTTACAACCGTACTCCAAGATTCAATATCTTCCCTGGTTTCCGATCTTACCCAGCCAGATGCTTGAAAAGAAAATTTTACGGGAATTTTTAATATTATTGCAACATTAGAATCGCTATATTTATTTCCTTTGTTTATTAAACCCGGCGTTATAGTTAAAGTATCTCCGATCCTATCGCTACTCCATACAAATAAATCGAGATCCGGTCTCCTCTTTAATTCTTCTTCCCATTGCCTTTGTGTTTCTTTTATTAAAGTCAATTGTTTTTCAGCGACGATGTTAATATCCTCAAGCATAACCTTAAAAGTCGATAAGTTTTCGCCTAAACCGATCATCTGTTTTCCAAGAATTTCTGAAGTTGAATCTAATTTCGCAACAGTCTCCGGCAATCGACTAATGTTTTTTTCAACTTTCACGAATTGATTATTTAAAGATGAAAACTGTTCATTTAAAGATCCCAGTTGATTACTAATTAATTCAACATATTGTTGAGTCGCTTGCCTTCCGCTAACAGATAGTTTTATGTTAAAATACGTAAGATATACTGTTATTAGAACCAGAATAGTCTGCAATAATAGAATCCAGCTCTCATTTTTTTTGAAAAATCTGGCAATAGGATTTAAATTTGAATAATCAATTTTAATATCTATAGGTTTTTTAAACACGCGTTTCAAAAAAATCTTTAGCCTCATATACTTGCCCTCACTCCCCCCGCCCTGAGCCCAGCATCACTCCGATCGGCTTGAGAGGTTCCACGTGGTCGCAGACAATCTTCACCGCCACCGTGATGGGTACCGCCAGCACGATACCGATAAAGCCCCACAGCCAGCCCCAGTACATCACCGATACCAGTACCGCGGTGGTGTTCAGATCCACCGATTCCGAGGTCAGCCGGGGAGTGATGATGTTGCCCTCGGTGAACTGTATCACCAGGAAAAATAAAGCCACCCAGACCATGTATAAAACCGAATTATGCTGGATTCCCGCAACGATGATAGGCGGAATGGCGCTGACGATAGAGCCGATATAAGGCACCAGGTTCATAATACCGACCAGCGGTCCCCAGATATAGGCGTATTTAACCCGGAATATGAGCAGGCCGACGGTTACGACAATCGTCAGGCCGATCATTACCGAAAACTTGACCCGGATGAAACCTTTTAGCTGTTTGCTTATCTCGCCGATTATCTCCTCGGTCGCATCCATCTGCTTGCTGCCGAAGATCGATTTGAGTTTTCGCTGGAAAAGGTGGGAGTCGATCATCATGAATAACGTCAGGAAGAACAGGATGAGAATTCTGCCCAGCATGGTCGTTAACGAGCCCAGCCCCTCGAAGAAGAAACCGGAGAATTTCTGAAGCTGTTTCACATCGAACTCTATCGCTTGTTGGTCGCCCAGATTGCCGGGAAGATAATTGAGGTATTTGGAAAAAGTTTGCTGAAGGTTGTTCAATATTTCTACGATCTTTTCCTTGTACGACGGAATGGCCGACGCGAAATCGGCTATCTGACCAAAAAGCAGCAATACCAATAATATCACGATCCCGACCGCCACAAGCATCACGATTACCACCGCCAGCGAATGCGGGATTTTAAGTTTTTTGAGAAAATCTACAAAGGGAAGCAATACGTATGTCAGAGCCGCCGCAATTATCAAAGGCACTATTATCGGCCGGGCGTAATGGAAAAACGCCGTACCCACTATAAGCGTAAGCACCGGCATCAATATCGTCTGAATATCAATCTCTTTAAGAGCTCTCATAATTCCCCCGGCTCACCATATTTTCACTATACTTTTTACTACAATCGACGTCGCAGGTCAATCCTAATCGGAATCAGCCGATCAACTTTTTAAATTCGATTTCATCGATAATTTTCACGCCCAGTTTACGAGCCTTTTCAAGCTTGCTTCCGGGGTCCGCTCCCGCCAGCACGAAATCGGTCTTTTTCGATACCGATGACGAGACCTTGCCGCCTTGGTTCTCAATCTCTTTTTTCGCCTCCGCCCTGGTGTAGCTATCGAGCGTACCGGTCAGGACAAACGTCTTACCGGAGAAAATCCCTTCTTTCGATCTCGTGGTTTCTTCCGGAAATTTGATCCCGTAATTTTTAAGTCTGCCTATGATGGAGATATTATTTTTATCGCCGAAAAACTTATATATCGATTTCGCCACTATCGGCCCGACACCCTCGATCTCCTGAAGCTCTTCGATAGATGACTCTCTTAGCCTATCAATCGAGCCGAAATGGGATGCCAGCAAGTTGGCCATATTTTCGCCCACCCCGAAAATCCCCAGCGCAAATATAATTCGAGATAGCTCGCGGTCTTTGGAGTTCTCGATAGAATCAACCAGGTTCTGCACCGATTTCTCGCCCATCCGTTCTATGCCGATCAGCAGGTCTCGCTTTTTATAAAGCAGATAAAGATCGGCCACATCTTTTATTATCTCTTTTTCAACCAGAATCTCAACGGTCTTATAACCCAACCCCTCGATATCCATTCCGCCCTTGGAAGTGAAATGGAAAATCCTCTCCACCTGCTGGGCGCGGCAGTAAAGCGATGTACACTTTGCGGCTGATTCTCCCTCGGCCCTTATTACCGGTGATCCGCATACCGGGCACCTGTCCGGCATTTTGAATTCTTTTTCCTTACCGGTTCGTTTTTCGGTTATGACTTTCACCACCTCCGGGATAACGTCTCCGGCCCTCTGCACTATCACCGTATCGCCGATGCGGACGTCTTTACGCCTTACTTCATCTTCGTTGTGAAGCGTAGCTCTGGATACCGTCACACCGCCCACCGATACCGGCTTGAGATGCGCCACCGGCGTCAGCGCGCCGGTGCGCCCTACCTGCACTTCAATATTCTCCACAATCGTAGTTCTCTGCACCGGCGGGAATTTCCAGGCTACCGCCCAGCGGGGAGAACGCGACAGTTCGCCGGCGATCTCCTGCTGATGAAACGAATTTACCTTGATCACAATTCCGTCGATATCGTACTCCAGCGTGTCGCGCTGTAATAAGATCCCGTTATAATACTTTTCAACTTCGTCGACACTCCCATACACGCCGCTCTTTTCGCTGACCTTAAAGCCGAGAGAGTCTAATAGATCAATTGTTTCACTTTGTTTCGAGATGGTGATTCCATCGACAATTCCAACACCGTACGCGATAAACCGGAGCGGCCTCTGCGCCGTGATCCGGGAATCGAGCTGCCGTAACGATCCCGCCGCCAGGTTGCGGGGATTGGCGAAAAGCTCTTCGCCCGATCTCTCGCGGGCCTTGTTGAATTTCTCGAAATCGCTTTTAAAGATTATCACCTCGCCGCGCGCCTCGAGCAGTTTCGGCGGCTTTTCGGTATGTAGCGTAAGCGGAATCGTCTTAACGGTTCTCAGATTCGCGGTGACCTCCTCGCCGGTGATGCCGTCACCCCGGGTGGAACCCGAAACCAGGATACCGTTCTCATAAATCAGCTCTACCGCCAGGCCGTCGTATTTCGGCTCCACGGCGTATTCAATCTGCCCGCCCTCGCCCGCGATAAGCTCACGCATCCGGCGGTCGAAATCGAGGAAATCCTCTTTTGTCATCGCCTTGTTAAGCGAGAGCATCGGAATCGAATGCTTCCGGGATGGAAATTTATCCAGCGGCGGCGCGCCCACACGCCGGGTGGGAGAATCCGGCGTCCGTTGCTCCGGATATTCGGTTTCGAGCTTCACCAGCTCATCGAACAGCTGGTCGTATTCAGCGTCGGAGATCTCCGGCGAATCCAGGACATAGTAGCGGTGATTATGATATTCAATCTGCTTGCGAAGCTCTTCAGCCCGCTTTTTAATCTTCGCGTCCATCGTATCTGTAGGTCGGGAGCCCTGTGCTCCCGACTGCTGTGCGTCAAATCCCGGAGGGATTTGACCTGCGACCCCCTTTCGAATATATAAAAATACCACAGGGAAGAGCCGCCTGTCAATCCGCTTCCGGCCTGTAGTTTACGAGACTCCGTTTCCGTATACATTTTCGTACCATAAGGCCGGGGTTTACCAGGACTCGACCTGGCTGTAGCCGGCGCCGGCCCTCATTAGCGATAATATAAAAAATATTTGACATAGTATTCCGCATTTTGCATAATTGAAACACGAGCTTTAGCTTGGGTTTAAATCTCATAATTTGGAACGAATAATTGAGAGATTAATTTTATTATTATTCGGGAGGAGGATTTATGGACGCGGATCAGAAAAAACTGATCGAGGAGGCGCTCAAATCGGACTATTTCGATAGAACGCTGGAGATCCAAATTCAAAATAAGGCGGTCGAGATATTAAAAAGATATAAGTGGATCGGCGCCATTCTGGCCCTGTTCATCTTTGTGGTAAACGCCTACCTCGGATTTGAGTTGAAGGATTTTTACACCTCCAAACTGGAACTGCAAAGAGCCGCCAAGGATCTTGAGCTGGAATCATCTTATCTTCAAAAATTCAACCAGGTGCTGATGGATAAGGCCAGATTGCGAGAAGAACAGGCGGACGCAAAATCCAGATTAATCGATGAAAAATCAAAATTCCAGGAAGAGCGAATTGAAGGCATAAGCGAAAAAGCGGATAATTCAGTTGGCCGCAGTAACGCCCTTGTAGAAGAAATGAAAATGATCAGAGAATCCTTCAGCGTTCAGTTCAATTCTCTGAATAAGGAAATCGAGGACAACATTAACGAGCTCAATGAAGAACGCGGAAAATGGCAGAAAAAATCCTGGGATATCGTCCGGAACTCATCGACTATTTTCGTTTATGTGGAACGCGGCGGCAGGGAAGGAGATTGGGATTATTTTCCGAAAACGTTCAACCTGCCCTATTGCTCGAAGAGGATAAAACTGATTTTCAGGGAAGTCGCAACCATCGACTCCACCATGGCGAACGGAGAAAAGAATAAATATAAGAAAGCCATGATAATAATGCAGGTTACCGATTCGACCGGCGCCCAGTTGTTCGACGGCGCTCAATATTTAACTGAGCATATTCCCAAGGATATACCCAAGACCGAACACCAGATCACGCTTCAGTATGCTTACACTCCGCCCAATATCCACGGTCTTGTATGGCCCCTGATCGGAATAATCCCGGACTTCGCGGTACTCGCCATTTCATTAAAAAATCCCGATACTTTTCTGCAAACAGTGGCAGGATTAACGGCAACGGATTATTGATGAAAGTTAATACAATGGTCTGACATACCTCCCGGCGCCAGACTACGCCCCGGTCGTGTTTCGGGAACCGCGATTCCGGTTGCATAATAATTAATCCCTTGACACTGCATTAAACGCGAGGTTATTATGGTTTTCAAAATCTTGGGATATTAGTACGGATTCTCGATACATACATCAACCTTCAAGAAGGAGAAAACATGGCGGACAAAATCTTGCAGATCAATTTCAGGTTTAGTGTCGCCCCGGACGATTATACCGCCGCCGTTAAGGAAATGGCGGATGATTTCGCGGCGCTCGACGGTTTGAAATGGAAAGTATGGATTATGAACGAATTGCGCAAGGAGGCGGGGGGGATTTACCTCTTCAAGGATCAGGCGACGCTGGACGCATACCTTGGGGGTCCTCTGGCGGCGGCGGTAACCAGCCACCCTGCTCTTGCCGATTTTTCGGTCAGGCAGTTTGACGTTATGCCCGATATTACCGCTGTCACTCGCGGCCCGGTTTAGACAGCCGACGCGCGACTGCGATTCGCAACATTAGCCTAAAATCTGCGTAAATATAAAAGATTATGCTATGTCTCATAAGTGCGCATCGTTTTCCGCATGAAATTTGTGATAGGCTTTAAATCTACGTTAAAATAAATAAAGGAGCATAAAAAATATGATGATTCGCCAGACGATATCAACGGGAAGTCCTTACGAATCAATAATAGGTATTTCAAGGGCGATCCGAGTCGGCCAGCTTATCGCAATTTCCGGTACCGCTCCACTGGATTCCGAGGGGAAAACGGTGGGGGCGGGAGATCCCGCGGCGCAGGCCCGCAGGTGTTTCCAGATTGCCCGAGCATCTTTAAAAGAACTCGGCGCCGATCTGTCCGACGTAATAAGAACCCGCATTTTCCTGACACATATTGAAGATTGGAAAAAGATAGGGGAGGTACACGGCGAGTTCTTTTCGGCGATACGCCCGGTAAGCACCATTGTCCAGGTCAACAGGTTTGTAGACCCCGAGTGGCGCGTCGAAATAGAGTTCGACGCCGTAACGGACGCGAAAGCGAACGATTGACGCCGCCGGGAACAATGAGACCCGCGATGATGTGTTGTATTGTGTTTCGGGAACTACGATTCCCGAAACGGGAAAACTTGTCATTCCTGCGGAAGCAGGAATCCATCACGGCAAGCCGTTAATGGATGCCGGATCGGTGTCCGGCATGACAGGAGTGGGATAAATATCCCTCACGATGGAGCCCGCGACATCATGAGGGCCTGCTCCCCGGCGTCTGTCCCGCCTCTGGCGGTCTACGATCCGACACAATAAAAAATCCGTTATAGCCCCGACTTTCCAGTCGGGGTTTCGTTGTCGGGGAACGCGACTCTGGAAAGAGTCGCCTATTAGGGGAGAGATTTGGCTGCGTGTCGCAATTCATTGCGACCGCATATTGCCTGGTTCGCGGTCATAATGAATTATGACACGCGGCGTTTTGCCCCTACTCCACCACCTCCACCCTGTCCGCCACAACGGTGAGGCCGCATTTATCCCTCATGATGGAGCTTGCGACATCATGAGGGCGTAAGCGTCAGGATGTCATCTGCGCGATGGCAGCACATTCCATCCCGACGCATATATGCTTGGTTGCCTTCACTCCACCACCTCGACGCTGTCGGCCACCACGGTGAGGCCGCTGATGTCGCTCTGCACGGTGCCCTTACAAAAACGCCGTCATTGCGAGGCTCACGTCAAAGACGTGAGCCGTGGCAATCTTTTTAAATTATCTCCGAGGTAATTTGTACAGATCGTTTCGTCGTCCGTCTTCGACGGACTCCTCGCGATGACCTATTGTGTGCGGTCAAGTCGTAGGTCAGGTCTCCCCGAGACCTGACATCCAGGCGTCAAATCCCGGGGGGATTTGACCTACGGCTCGCGACGATTTGTATCGGCTTAACTCCTCACTCCACCACCTCGACCCGCTCCGCTACCACGGTGAGGCCGCTTATGTCGCGTTGTACGGTGCCCTCGACCCGCAGTATCGGTTTGCGGAAGATCCGTTCGCCCACCCGCCGGTAGACTTCGGGGAACAACGTCACCTCGAACATATTGAGCTCGTCCTCCATGGAGAGGAACACCATCCCCTTGCCGCCCGCGGTCTTTATCTTCTTGCGGTCGGCCACGTAGCCGGTGATGGTGACCTTGCGGTTTAATAGTCCGGGCAGTTCGGCGCTTTTCACCGCGCCGTTGGTAACGGGTAGCCTCTCAATAGGGTGGCAGGTGACCGACATATCGAGTATCTCGGCCTCGGCGGTGAGTTTCTGGTCGACGGTGAAATCGCGGAGCCGGAAATCGAGGTCGGGTTCGGGCATCTCCAGGCCGCCCAGGGTGGGGGAGGAGTCGGTCATCTTCAATCGTTTCTCACCGTAGAGCTTGAACAACCAGAGAAGGTGCGGCCGGGTCCGGCCGAGGCAATCCAGCGCTCCGCATTTGATCAGGTTTTCGGCCTCGTCGGTGGAGGGCCGCGCCCGCCGCAGAAAATCGAAGAGGCTCGTAAACCGCCCCTCCCGGCGCGCCTCGATAATGCGGTCGATGGTGTTCGATGAGAGATTGCGCACAAACGCCAGCCCGATATACATGTCGCGCCCGTTCGACTGAGGCTCACGAAGTCCGTCGACGAAGCATCCCGCCGACGGCCGGTCGATCGTGGGCGGTTTCAGCGCCGCGCCGAAGCGCCGGGCCTCCTCGGCGTAGACCCGCGGACGGTAGTAGCCGGCGAAGTTGTTCAGCATGGCCGCCATGTATTCGACAGGATGATGCGATTTGAGATAAGCGCCGCGGTAGGCCAGCATGGCGTAGGTGGCGGCGTGTGCCTTGCAGAAACCGTACCCCGCGAACTGCGCGATCATCTCGAAACCCTTTTCGGCCGTCGCTTTCGGCACACCCCGCCGCGCCGACTGTGTGATGAAGCTCTGCCGCATGAGATCGAAATCGCGGTTGGAGCGGTCCTTGGTGATTGCCCGCCGCAGAAGATCGGCCTGCTCCGGCGTAAAACCGGCCATCGCCTCCGCCACCCGAAGTACCTGCTCCTGGTAGATGATATTGCCGAAGGTCTCTTTGAGCACCGGCTCCAGGGAGGGATGCAGGTACTCCACCGGCAATCGTCCGAAATGACGTTCGAGGAAAAGCTTCTTCATGCCCGATTCCGACGCCCCGGGACGGATCAGCGACAGCGCCAGGGTGATATCGTTGAGACGTTTCGGCTGCATGGCGATCAGAAGCGCCCGCAGGCCGGGGGACTCTATCTGGAAAACGCCAATGGTCTTGCCCTTGCGCAGAAGATCGTAAGCGACGGGATCATCGTCGGGGATAGCGTCGGGACGCTTACCGGTTTTCTTCGCGATGATATTCCTGGCCTCCTCGATGGTGGAAAGGCCGCGCTGGCCCAACAGGTCGATCTTCACCAGCCCCAGGTCGTCGATGGAGTACATATCGTTCTGCGTGATGGCGATCCCCTTGGCCGACATCTGCAGCGCTGTCCAGTCGAGCAGTTTACCCGGCGCGATAACGATCCCCCCGGCGTGGATACCCAGGTGTCGAGGGTAGCCCTCAATATGCCGCGCGATCTCGATGATCGATCTGTACGGTTCGGTGTGTATCGGAAGGTGCGCGCATTCGGGGCTGTTCTTCACGCGGTGCTCGATATTCTCGCTCGATCCGCTCCAAGGCAGACGTTTGGTGAAATCGGAGATCTCGTCGCCTGATAGTCCAAACGCCTTAGCCACTTCTCTTATGGAGCCGCGAATGGCGAAACGGTTCAGGGTGCAAATCATGGCCACGCGTTCGCGGCCGTATTTTTCATATACGAATTCCAGCACCTCGTCGCGCCGTTTCCAGCAGAGGTCGATATCGATATCGGGCGGGTCGGTGCGGGCCTCGTTGAGGAAACGCTGGAAATAGAGGTCCTGCTCGATGGGGCAGACCTCGGTGATCCCCAGGCAATAGGATACGATGGATGACGCCGCCGAGCCGCGCCCCACGCACTGGATGCCGTTTCGATGGCAGTAGTCGATAATATCCCGCACGATGAGAAAGTAATCGGTGAACCCGGCCCGCTCGATGACATTGAGCTCGAACTCTAATCGGGAAATCGCCTCGCCCGTTACTTTTTGATAACGCTTATTTAATCCCTCGAATGATAATTCATAAAGAAGCCGCGCGTTGGTCTTATCGGGGTCATTTTCATAATTGGGGAAATTGAGCCGTCCCACCGGCAGTTCGAGATGGCATTTTTCGGCGATCTCCATAGTCGCGCCGATGGCCTCAGGAAATTCGGAGAATAATTCCAACGATTCTTTTTTAGATCTGAAAAAAGCTTCCAGCGTCTCGGTTTTGTCGTCGGTCAGGCGGTCCAACGGCACAATCTCGCCGATAGCCCTCAGGATTCTATGCGTGGGGTATTCATCTTTATTTACAAATGTTACCGGGTTCGCCGCTACCAACTGCGGATTATATTTTCCGATATTCCTTAACGCTTTCTGTATCCGTATCCTGCTTCGGATGTCGCCGAAATAGACAAGCCCGAAATAGAAATCATCGCCGAATATTTCTGCCAATATATCGATATAGGCGGCATCAAATGCGATGGCGATTAATCCTTTATGATGAGAGATGATATCCTCCAGTGATATCGTCCTTTCATGCAGTTTCTCTATAGTGGATAGACGGCAGAGGCTGCCGTAGCCGGTAATATCCTTTGCAATGAAAGTAATTTTCCCCACTTCGGTATCGAACTCCAGGCCAATTAGCGGTTTGATATTATAGTCTTTCGCTTTTATATAAAACTCAATCGCCCCATAAAGGCCGCCCAATTCTACGAGCCCAAGCGATCCCATCCCCTCCCGCGCCGCGCGATCAAGAAGAGAGTCGATAATCGACGCCCCATAAAACAGCGAGTAGTTACTGCGACAGCGAAGGGGTACGAAGTTCGTAACCATCGCTAACCTCGCGAAATTTGTCTTTGAGCGGCATGGTTCTGCCGGTGAAGACCGAGTGATATCCCAATCCCGAACGGACCTTGTCCAGCGAACGGGCCAGGTCGAACGACTTTTCGCTTTCGAAGAGTTTTATCTGCCGGAAGGCGGGGGAGAGGTTCATAGCGGTGATGCCCAGATGGCGTACGCCGGTTTTACGGGTGTAGATCTTCTCGAAGAGATTTTTCACATAGGGATGAATCTCTCCCTCGGTATTGGAGGGGAACCGCATGGTGCGGGGGTCATCCACCGAGGAGAAATCGACATAACGAAGTTTCACCCCGATCCGCCCCGCGACGAGGTCCAGTTCTCTCAGTTTCAGGCAGACCCGCTCGAGAAGATAATATAGTGTGCCCTCGAGGAATTTCGGGTCCACCGAATCGGCGTTGAATGTAGTCTCCCGGCTGATGGTTTTCGGTCCCTTTTGCGCTATGACTCTTCGTTCATCGATTCCCCGGGCATACTTATGCCATTCCGCTCCCCGCACCCCGAACAGGTTATCGAGGACCGGCCGGGGGACTTCGCAAAGCTCTCCCGCCGTATGCACGCCCAGTTCTTTCAGCAGTCTTTCGGTTTTATATCCCACATTGGGAAGTTGCCGTACCGGCAGATCCGGAAGCATCTCCCGCATCCGCTTTTCGCCGATGACGGTGAGGCCATCCGGTTTCCGCATATTGCAGGCTATTTTGGCGAACATCCTGGAAACCGATATCCCCACCGAACAGCGCAAATTCAGACGGTCCTTTATATCGTTCTTTAACGACTTACCCAGCTCAGTCAAGCTCTTGAAGCGATTACGGCAACCGGTTAGGTCGAGATAGGCCTCGTCCATGGAGACCGGCTCCACCAGGGGAGTATACTCATCGAATATATCCTGCACCGCTCTCCAGTAATCCATATAGATCTTGATATCGCCTCTCAGGAACGCCGCCTCGGGGAGAAGCCGGTACGCCTCGGCCAGCGGTACGCCGAACCCCACTCCCAGCCTCCGGGCTTCGTACGAAGCGCAGATCACGATGCCCCGAGTCCCCGGCTCCCCGCCCACTATTACCGGCTTGCCAAGCAGGTCCGGGTTCAGCGCCTGTTCCACCGACGCCAGGAAGGCGTTCATATCGACTAGGGCGATTATCCTCATCTTTGCCATTTCCAGCGATCCCACAGCAAGCTGTGGGGCACCTTTCTCAATTACCTGAACTAATGTGCAGTAATAATATACACATGATACATTAGTCGTCAAGTGAAAAATGAAAATTAATTATAACCGAAGAAGCGATCGGCAGTCGTGATCGAACGTCAATTCATTTAAATTATTACTTTATAAATATCATGTAACCGACGATAAATTAACAAGCTATGCAGCCGTTCCATAAAGCTATGTTTCAAAAGCGAATCAGGATTAAAATCTTAAAATAATTGCCTCCAAACCGATAATGACTGAGAGAAAAGACCATAAATCTAACCGAGGGGGAGATATGGATTATACTCCGGTTCAAAGCACTGGTGGGTCGCCGGTTATGTTTTTTCTGGTAGTATTGGCCGCTTACGCTTATTTTTCGTTTAGCATTCAAACCATCGCCAACAAGACCGGCACCGAAAACTCCTGGTGGGCCTGGGTGCCAATCCTTAACGTCTGGCTTCTTTGCCAGATCGGCGGCAAGCCGGGATGGTGGGTTGCCTTGATGTTCATTCCGTTCATCAATATCGTCATGACCGTCCTGATCTGGATGGCGGTCTCCGACGCCCGTCAGAAATCGCCGTTTCTGGGCGTGCTGATGCTGATCCCGTTCTTGAACCTGATCGTACCGGGATACCTGGCGTTCTCAGAATAAGTAAATAGTATACGTTTTTAAGGCCTCGCCTTTGGCGGGGCTTTTTTTATATCGGATTATTGTGCGTATGTGTGGCAATCCCCCCGCCATAGGCGGGGTTTGGGATTGATTGAATTACGAACCACCCCCAAACAAGTTTGAGGGTGGCACCCCGCGAGAAAGCTCTAATCTCTTGACTGCCAAAACCACACCCGATATATTGAAATGAAATATTGTAGGTCATGTTTTGATCCCGCTAAAGCGGGAGAAAAACGCGACAAATTGTCGGGTTTCTCCGAAATCCGACCTACGACAAAAAGCGGGCGTAATTCAGTGGTAGAATGTCAGCTTCCCAAGCTGGACGTCGAGGGTTCGACCCCCTTCGCCCGCTATTTGTTTTTGTAGATATTGCTTGCTATATTCGTACGATATTATTATTTTGCCGTATGTAGGAATCTTCAAAGGGTATTTTAAAAGGATAATCCGATGAAAGCGCGGTTTTTTATATTGTCGATCTTCGTGTCTTTTTCAATGGCGTCAGCGACCATAATAAACGTCCCCGCCGATTCGTCGACAATTCAGGGCGGGATAAACGGTTCGAGTAACGGCGATACGGTGCTTGTGCAACCGGGAACCTATGTAGAGAACATAAATTTCAGCGGGCACAATATCGTGCTGGGTTCGCTGTTTTTGACTACGGGGGATACGAGTTATATTTCGACGACTATAATCGACGGTGATTCCGCCGGGACCGTGGTGACTTTTGATAGCGGGGAGGATAGCACGGCTGTTATTATAGGTTTTACTATTCAAAAAGGTTCGGGCGTTTATGGCGGTGCTATAAACTGCAGCGGCCGAACTATCTCGCAGAATATTATCAAATGGAATTACGCGACGGATAATGGAGGAGGTATTAACTGCCAGGGAGGCACTTTGGTAATTATTAATGAAAACATCATCACCGAAAATAATTCTTCAGATCACGGTGGGGGAATATGTTTTCGCGGAAGCGGACCGGCTATCGTTCAAGAAAATATCATAAGTGGAAATTATTCATCCAAATATGGAGGCGGTATTTGTTTTCGTTACGGAGACCGGTTAGAGATCGTGGGCAATATTATTATCGGAAACCATTCGAATTGGGAAGGCGGAGGTATCTGTAGCGAAGATGACCCGAGTTTCATAATTGATAACATCATAAGCGGCAATTCTTCTGGCGATGATGGCGGTGGGATTTATTGCCTTTGGGGACCCGATACCGTCCAGAACAATATTATTGCAGGGAATATTTCGCAAGGCAACGGAGGTGGAATTGCACTCTTTTCTTGCGGGGCCGCTGTTGTTGAATATAACCTGATTTATGGAAATGTCGCGTATTATTACGGTGGTGGAATGGCCAGTTGGACAACCAGCTACCCTATCATCCGCAATAATTCAGTGAGCAGAAACTCCGCGTATAGAGGTGGGGATTTGTATAGCGGGCCTAATTCAACTCAGCTATTAATAAACAATGTGTTTTGGGAAGATTCAGCCGATACCGGCAACGAGATTTATATCCATAGCGGAACGCCGGATTTTTCATATTGTGATATCGAAGATACCCTCTGGCTAGGAGAGGGCAACATCAGCTGCGATCCACAGTTTTGCGAACCGGATTCCGGCAATTTTGAACTCAACGCCTTCTCCTGTTGTGCGGGCGCAGGTCAGAATGGCGTCGATATCGGCGCCAGAGGAATCGGCTGCTGGAATTGCGAGGGGTATGTTATCGGCGATATCAACGATAGCGGAGATTACAACGGACTCGATGTCAACTATGGAGTATCATATCTGAAGGGCAGGCCGCCCCCTCCTTATCAATGCGTCTGTACACCGGGCAACATCTGGTATGCCTCAGGGGATGTTAGCGGCAGCTGCTCCTACAACGGCCTCGATATTACCTACGGAGTCTCATATCTGAAGGGAATACATACTGAGCTTTTCCCGTGTCCTGACTGCCCGCCGGTAAGATAACTGATTGGTCAATAGGTCAATATCCCCGCGGTCTCGACATCATTATTTAAAGGCAAAACCACCTATCGTATCGCGTCCGGATTGAATCCGCTAACCCGGCTCGTATAATACAGGCTCGCCCAATTCCGAGAAGGCAAAATTATAGAAGACATTATGCCCGTTGTAATCAAGAACCCTGAGATCGTCCGTCTGCTTGACATCATTCATAACGGTGTCATAAAGTGAGCCGTATTTTGATTTCACAAGATCCGGGTTCAATTCATAAGCGATGAATTTCTTAATCCCTTTCACTGCCAGCTTCTCGATAAAACCGGGATCGGTCAATGACGAGTAGGTGGTCAAAATCAAAATCGGCCCGGTACCGGTAAAAATAATCACGCTTTTCATAGTTACCCCCGTTTCTTCTTTAAAATAACCTGTCGCTCGGACGGGTATAAAGCCCTGGTCAATAGTAGGAGAATTTCAGGACTTTCGGCTTCACCAGTTTTTCGAAATCCTTGAAGGATAATCTGATAAGCTCCGTATGCGAGCCGGCGTTGAACGCGATTTCATCATCCTCGGCGAGCTTCTCCGCGGAATAGACGTCCATGTCGTAGAGATTACCGAAAGGCGGCATGGCTCCCACGTCGCATCCCGGGAACATATCCTTAAACTCGGCCTCGCTGGCCAGAACCACCTCTTTGGCCCCCGATGCTTTTTTCAACAGGTCAAAATCGATTTTACAGCAAGCCGGCAAAACGGCCATGGACATTTTCCCGTCCAATTTCACTATAACCGTTTTGGCTATCTCCTTGCCGGGAATGTGAGTCGATGCCGCCACCTCCTGGGCTGTGTACGCCTCCGAATGACTGATGGCGGCGTATTTGATGCTATTTTGATCGAGAAAATCCTTCAGTTTTTTGACCGGCATGAAATCCTCCTTACTTTATTATTTTCCACGATCCGGATTCATTTGCGTTTTATATATTTTCAAAAAACACGACGCGAGAAATCAGGTTTAGCATCATAAAGATATTCAATTTTGGATAAGAAAACAATTAAATAAATATTTTCAAATAAAGCTTGCCATAAAATTGGACAGACTATACTTTATTAGCGGGACGATTAGCTTCTTCGAGCGCGCATTCAGAAAAAATAATATCCTTAAAGGGAGGTCGCGATGAAACGGATTACCCTGGTTTTGACCGTTCTATTGGCGTTTGTATTCGGCGTTAAAAACGTATCGGCGGACTGGACTATTGATGATGGCTATAAAATGCATTACCCTCAAATGCCTAACGAACAGGGCTGGATCGTGAAAAGCAGTCTGCCCGTGATTCTGGCGGAGGACTGGCAATGCAGCGATTCAGGTTGGGTCAAGGACCTGCATTTCTGGGGCGGCTGGAAGAACGGGCTTGAAGGAAATATCACGCATTTCTTAATATCTATATACGCTGATATACCGGCCAACCCGCCGAATGTTTTATTCAGCAGACCGGGAGCGGAGTCATGGAGCAGAACCATAACAAGTTTTATAATATCCGATCCCATAATCGGGCCGGGTAGCTATATCTGGTTCGACCCCTCCACCGGCATGACCTTTTTCGATGACAGCCTGACCTATTATCAGTATAACATCTTCCTTGACGAACAGGACTGGTTTTGGCAGGATGAGGGGACTATCTACTGGTTGAGCGTATCGGCGGTGGTGCTCAATCCGGAGACCTATGAATGGGGATGGTTTTCAACATCCGATAATTGGAACGACGATGCCGTCTGGACCTATCCCGATTTCATCTGGTACCATATGCACGAACCGCCCGGATGCCCGGCGTTTGTTCCCGGTGACGTCGATGGCAATTGCGTTGTCGACAGCAACGATGTCACCCATCTTCAAGAATATATTGCGGGGACAGGATTACCCCCGCGGCTGGTCATAATTGACACCGCCGGGATTTTCTATCCCGCTGCCGACGCCAACGGTAGCTGTTTTATAAGTGGCTCTGATGTAACCTATCTGATCATGTATCTGGATCATGGCGGACCGGCGCCGTTATATTGCTCTCTATATCCACCCGAAGGAACAGGGACATCTCTTGACCTCGCTTTCGTGGTCACCAGCGGGCCCCCGGAAGATATTCCCACCCTCTCAGAATGGGGCATGCTGATACTGGCGCTTTTGCTGTTGGTGGTGGGAACAATTGCTGTAATCAGAAGACGTTCGAGGAGTTTTGAGGATATACCCGTAAAGTAAAAAATGGGGGGGTAATATGAGAAAACGCAAAATAGGCTGCGCGATTTTATTCTTGTTTATCGTTTTGTACGCCACGGCAGACGCCGACTGGCAGCATGTCGGTTTGCCCGGTATGACGATTAATACCGTCGAGACCAATCCCGATAATTACCAGCATATCTTCGCCGGAGCGGATATATACGGTTTATACGTTAGCTTTAATGACGGTGCCAGCTGGGATTACAGGATCGCTACCAACGTACCCGTGACCCATATTTCCTACGATCCCTGGTTTGGGGATTCGCTGTATGCTATAGTTAACGATTCCTATTCGGCGGGATTGCATAAATCGTCGGATGACGGCGATAACTGGGAAGTGGTAAACAATTTACAATATCCCAGGAGAATCGGTTTCGATCCGGTTAATCCGGGTTATCTCTATATCTGTTTTCCGGATGGCATAAGGATATCTCAGGATTATGGTCGAAATCTCTCGCTTGTCAACAGCGGATTACCGGATACGAACATAATCGATGTTATGGGCGACGGCGTTAACGGTCTGGAGGCTTACGCCGTCGGAGAAGCCTTCGTAGCCCATACCACCAATTTCGGAAGTAACTGGTCGGATATGGGAGGCCTTTTCGGGCTTGAAGATTATAATCCCCAACGGATAGCCTATGATCCCGTTTGTCCTGAAACATTATATGTCAGCTGTTACGCGTACCTGGCGCGTTCATTCGATGGCGGAAGCAACTGGGATTATATCTCTACTCCCACCACCGATAACACCGCAATTGTGTGCGATCCTCTTATTTCCGGCACATTGTATATCGGCTCGCTGGGCGGCGGTGTGCTTAAGTCCACTGATGCGGGAGCTAATTTTACCTCGATAAATTCTAATTTGGGAAACCTGTATGTACACGGTTTGGAAATCGATCCGTTGAGGAGACTGCTGGCCGGTACAGAAAACGGAGTTTATCGTTTTACTGAAGACCAAATTCCCACTCTCTCCGAATGGGGCATGTTGATAATGGCGTTGCTGCTTCTGGCGGCGGGAACAATCGCGATTATAAAAAGACGTAAGGAGGTTACCGTTCGAGCTAAGGAATAAAGGGTATAAAGTTATTAGAGGCTGATCTTAATATAAATTTTAATATCGCTAATTACCAAAAAAACAGTTTTGAAACTCCATATTTTTTGATTATATTAATCCTGTCGGTTTCTTATGCTGATGATAGGAGTTTGATCTCTTTTAAGATAAGAGATTGTGGGGACTTGACGTCTCTTTACCGAATCCCGATGAAAAGCCTTTTTG